>JACZTQ010000244.1 GCA_022573605.1 Pseudomonadota bacterium
GAATTGCTTTAGACCAGCTACATCTAGAAATTCCGGAGGATTATCAGTGAACGAGATTGAAAGGAAAATTTTAAAAAAGGCATGGGAGCAAAAGGGCGATCTCGAGGGCGAAAACAGCCTAACCGGCGTGGAGATATCGCACCTGCTTTTCCTACGTGCAGTGGATCCAGTCTATCGATTGAGCCAGGCGCAAAGGCACAAGCTTTACCGGATTGGGAAAAAGGTCGGCATCGATGGGCGCCAGGAATACGCCACGCAAATTTTACAATCCAAAAGCAAAGCCATCGCCAGGGGATAGCGGCCATGCAGACAACCAGGGGGGCACTTTTTGACGATGACGGGCAACCGACCGCCGAAGCCTCGCGCGACCAGGGCATGAAACAGGCGCTCGATCACGCCGAGGCAGTGGCACCAGGCTGGAAACAATACGCCATGAATTACCTGGTCCGCTACCTGGCAGAGATAGCGCCGAGGATATCCAGCCGTGAATTCATGGCCGAGGACATTCGCAACTGGTCGCATCGAAACGGTCTCGAGTTACCACCGACCGGCAGAGCATGGGGCGGCATTATCACCAAAGCGGCCAACATGGGCTTAATTATCAAGGTCGGACTCGGCTACACGAAGAACAAAAAGGCCCACAAAACACCGGCCGCAATCTGGAGGTCCGCGCAATGAACACATCCTTGCAGTCAGTAAACCAGCAAATCGATCAAGAGTTTGCCCGGGACCCAAAAAAACAAACGCGCAGAGAAAAGCTACTCACTGACAAAGAGGTAACACTCGAGCACCTGAAACTCTTACAGGCAGAACTGAGGGGCTACTGGAACCACAGCTTGGTCCGTAAGTCCGCGATCCGCACTCAAATTGCAACACTGCGCGGGAATCTGAGAAGCATCAACGCTGGCCTCAGAAAGTGTTAACCGGCCGGCAGGGGAAGGTATTCAATCCTCGGGGCTTGAAGAGCGCTGCGCTGGTACGGTTTCAAATTGGCGTGAAGCAAGTCGAGGACAGGCTGCGAAAGCAAGACCATAAGCGAGGAGTGCAAGCACTCCTCGCTTATCGCTTTGCGCCCGCCGGGCGATTATCGCCGCTCCGAACGATCCCGCCAGCAGGCCGATTGCCGCAGCCCGGCGCCAGGCCGGCTCGCCGCCTTCGATCAGCACCAGCGACCCGATCCCGCCATCCCGGTTGGTCACCGCCCAATACACGATCACGCTCAGGATCGGATAGACGACGGCGAGCAGCAGCGAGAGGTTCAACAGCCCGTGTGACCACGCCGCCCGCGCCTCGTCCGGCTTCCAGCTTTTCCGGGTCCGAAATTTCCGGCGTCAGCCGGGCGTCGACCCAGTCGAGCATGTTGCCCAGGACCTTGCGGTATCGGTTCGACCAGGTGTTCTGGGCCAGGTAGCCGATCCAGCGTTTCCGGCTCGGCTCATTCGCGTATAAATCACGGTAGGTCGCCCAGCAGAAGCCATAGACCGCGAGCGCCAGAACCAGCCACCATGTCTGGTCGAACAGCAGGTCCAGCAGCTTGTCCAAATGCGCGCTCCCCGGGTCGAAATCTCCGCCAGCCTAATACCGGATCGCGCCGACCCCAACCCATGTCATGCCCCGGCTTGACCGGGGCATCCAGTCTTTGATCGGTTGCTCCAAAGACTGGATTGCCGGGTCAAGCCCGGCAATGACCAACTCTTTGCTGAAAGGGCGCGCGTCCGGTCCGGGCAAGCCCTCCCGCCTCAGCCGAGGTCCGGCTCGGTTGCCTGGTAGCTCTCCAGCCCCTGCACCCGCGCCCACCAGTCACTGAAGCCCGGCACGTCGAAGGCCGCGCCGGCGTCTGGCGTCAGGCTGACGTAGAAGCAGACCGGGGCGACGAAGAGATCGGCCAGCGACAGGGTCGCCCCGGCGATCCACGGGCTGTCGCCGCGCAGCTTCATCTGCTCGGTCAGCACCAGGCGCGATTTCTCCAGGCAGTCGAGCCGCACCTCCTCGCTCGCACCGCCGACGAAATCCGGGAACAGGTGCTGGGCGGCCAAACCGATCAGGGCGCCGTAGCCGTAGCCGTCGTGGATGCCTACGCCCATGTCCATCCGCGCCCGGCCCATCGCAGTGCCCGGCACCAGCGACGTGCCCGGCAGAACGTCGTTCAGGTAGCGGATGATGGCGCTGGTCTCGTAGAGGCGCTTGGCGCCGTGCTCGACGACCGGGATCTTGGCGAAGGGGTGGCGGGCCAGATGCTCCGGCCGTTTGTTCTCGCCGGCCATGATATCGACCGGCACCAGGTCGTATGACGCGCCCTTCTCGGCCAGCACCATCCGCACCGTGCGGACATAGGTGGAGGCCTCGAAACCGTAGACTGTGATTTTGTCTGACATGGTTTTCTCCCTGATTGGGGGCGGGTGCGACCCTCGGCGTCCGTCCCCGGCGGCAAGGGTGCCACAGGAAGGGGGAAAATCACAGTCGGTTCAGGCGAAGGCGCGATCTCCGATGGCCCAGGCCGCGCCCGGCGGGACCGCCGCAGCCTCTCCCCCCCGACCCCTTCTCCGGGGCTTGCTTGGCCCCATCTGGGGCCAGGGTCCCCTGCGAAGCCCAGAGGGAGTGGGGGGCGAAATCGGCGGGATCAGCCCAGCGCCCCCTCGCGGGTCAACTCGTCGGCCAGTTGGTCCAGCGCCTTGCCCGTGCGCTCGACCAGCAGGTCGCACTCCTCGCGGCTGATCACCAGCGGTGGCGAGATGATGAGGGTGTCGCGCGTTGCCCGGATCACCAGCCCCTGGGCCAGCGCCAAGTCGCGGCAGCGGGCGCCGGCGGCGCCCTCGTCGGGGAAGCGCTCCATGGTGGTCTTGTCGCGCACCAGCTCGAGCGCCCCGATCAGGCCCCTGATCCGCGCCTCGCCGACCAGCGGGTGATCGCCCAGCGCCTCCCACTTGGCCGCCAGATACGGGGCGGTGTCGCCCCGCACCCGCTCGACCAGCCGCTCTTCGCGCATGATGCGCAGGGTCGCCAGCCCGGCCGCGCAGGCCGCCGGGTGGCCGGAATAGGTGTAGCCGTGGGTGAACTCGCCGCCCTTGTCGATCACCGGCCCGGCGACCCGGTCGGAGATCAGCACCCCGCCCATCGGCACATAACCCGAGGTCATGCCCTTGGCGATCGGCATCAGGTCGGGGGTGATGGCGAAGCTCTCGGAGCCCCACCAGTTCCCGGTGCGCCCGAAGCCGCAGATCACCTCGTCGGCGACCAGCAGGATATCGCGTGCGGTGCAGATGCGCTGGATCTCGGGCCAGTAGGTCGCGGGCGGGATGATGACGCCGCCGGCGCCCTGGATCGGCTCGGCGATGAAGGCGCAGACCTTGTCCTCGCCCAGCCGGTCGATCTCGGCCTCCAGTTCGCGGGCTCGCTTGAGGCCGAACTCGGCCGGGTCCATCTCGCGGCCCTCGCCGAACCAGTAGGGCTGGCCGATGTGGTGGATGCCCTCGATCGGCAGGCCGGACTGCTTGTGCATCGCGTCCATGCCGCCGAGCGAGGCCGCCGCCACGGTCGAGCCGTGATAGGCGTTCTGGCGCGCGATGAAGACCTTTTTCGAGGGCTTGCCGATGCAGTCCCAGTAGACCCGGGCGAGGCGGAACACGGTGTCGTTCGCCTCCGAGCCGGAATTGGTGAAGAAGACCCGGTTGATGTGCGAGGGCGCCACCTCGGCGAGCGCGGCCGCGAACTCCGCCGCGGCCGGGTGGGTGGTGTGGAAGAAGGTGTTGTAGTAGGGCAGCGCGCGCATCTGGCGCGCCACCGCCTCGACGATCTCGTCGCGCCCATAGCCGACATTGACGCACCACAGCCCGGCCATGGCGTCGAGCAGGCGGTTGCCGTCGCTGTCGGTCAGCCAGCAGCCGCTCGCCGTGGTGATGACCCGGGCGCCCTTGGCGTTGAGCTCCCCGGTGTCGGTGAAGGGGTGCCAGTGATGGGCGGCGTCCATCGCCTGGTAGTCGGCGGTCGAGCGGAGATTGGGGGTGATGTTCATTGCCTGTAGCGCTGCCTTTGTTTGCGGAACCCTGGGGCCACATTGTGGATGCGCCTGAAAGCTGTCAAGCGGCTTGCCAGGCGGTGCCTTGCCGTGCAGTGATCCTTGCCTGCCAGGAGATCAGCGATGCCGGATATGCGCCAGGACCACGCCTTGCCCGCCGCCGGCGAGCGCGCCGCGAATTTCGCCGGGGCGCTCGCCGCGTTCCGCGCCCGGCACCCGGATATCGAGGTGGCGGACGTCTACGTGAGCGACCTCAACGGTGTTGCGCGGGGCAAGCTGGTGCCCGTGGGCAGGCTCGACAAGCTGGGCATGTTTGCCGCGGGCGGCGCCATGAAGATGCCGGTCTCGACCCTGGGGCTGGACATTTTCGGCGCCGATGTGCCCGAGGCCGGCATCGCCATCGAGACCGGCGACCCGGATGGCGTTCTGCTGCCGCTGGCGGCGACCCTGGCGCCGATGCCGTGGGCCGCCCGCCCGACGGCGCAGTTGCAATGCATGATGACCGATGCCGGGGGAGCCGAGGTCTGCGGTTACGATCCGCGCGGCGTGCTGGCGCGGGTGGTGGGCCGGGCGCGCGAGATGGGCTTGCAGCCGGTGATGGCGCTGGAGCTGGAGTTCTACCTGATCGACCCGATCGAGCCGGCCCCGCCGGTCGATCCGGTGACGGGCGGGCGGCTGGAGCGCTCGCAGATCTACGACATGGAGGTGATGCGCGCCTTCGAGCCGGTCATCGCCGGGATCACCCGGGCGGCGATTGCGCTGGGCGCCCCGGCGGAGACCGTGATCTGCGAGTTCGGCGCCGGCCAGTTCGAGATAAATCTCGGCCATGTCGCCGACCCGCTGGCCGCCGCCGACCACCTGGTGGCGCTGAAGCGGGCAGTCAGGGGCGTCGCCCGGTCGCACGGGCACGATGCCAGCTTCATGGCCAAGCCGTTCGGCGCGACGATGGGTTCCGGCATGCATATCCATCTGAGCCTGATCGACGATCAGGGCCGCAACCTGTTCG
>JACZTQ010000015.1 GCA_022573605.1 Pseudomonadota bacterium
ACCTCGCCCCGCCAGCCGCGTTCGGTCTCCGGCGCCATGGTGTCGAGCCGCGCCGCCACCCGCGCCGCCTCGTCGGCGCCGATGCGCGGGCGCAGCACCCCCTCGATCGCCATCTGCTCGATGACGAAGCGGGGGTAGTTGGTCGGGAAGGCGCCCAGCACCGCGCCCGCCCGGCGCGCCTCCTCGACCAGGCGGCGCAGGTCCTCGCCGGCGACCTGGGCGCCCGAGCCCAGCGTCAGCATGGCCCCCTCGACGCCCTCGCCGATCAGGTAGTCCTCCAATTCGTGCTGGTCCTTGCAGTAGCGCGACGAGCCCCGCCGGGTCACCTTGTAGAGCGGCGGCTGGGCGATGTAGAGGTAGCCGCCCTCGATCAGCGCGCGCATCTGGCGATAGAAGAAGGTCAGCAGCAGGGTGCGGATATGGGCGCCGTCGACATCGGCGTCGGTCATCACGATGACCTTGTGGTAGCGCAGCTTGGAGATGTCGAACTCCTCGCGCCCGATGCCGGTGCCGAGCGCGGTGATCAGGGTGCCGATCTCCTGGCTCGAGAGCATCCGGTCGAAGCGCGCCCGCTCGACGTTCAGGATCTTGCCCCGCAAGGGCAGCACCGCCTGGTTGTAGCGCGAGCGGCCCTGCTTGGCCGAGCCCCCGGCGCTGTCGCCCTCGACCAGGAAGATCTCCGACTTGGCCGGGTTCTTTTCCTGGCAATCGGCCAGCTTGCCGGGCAGCGAGGCGATATCCATCGCGGTCTTGCGCCGGGTCAGCTCGCGCGCCTTGCGGGCCGCCTCGCGGGCCAGCGCCGCCTCGACGATCTTGCCCACCACCAGGCGGCCCTCGACCGGGTTCTCCTCGAACCATTCGGCCAGTTTCTCGTTCATCAGCCCCTCGACCGCCGGGCGAACCTCGGACGAGACCAGCTTGTCCTTGGTCTGGCTGGAGAATTTCGGATCGGGCACCTTGATCGAGAGCACGCAGGTCAGCCCCTCGCGCGAATCGTCCCCCGACAGGGTGACCTTTTCGCGCTTGGCCAGGCCCGAGGAGGCGGCGTAGTTGTTGATCGTCCGGGTCAGGGCGCCGCGGAAGCCGGCCAGGTGCGAGCCGCCGTCGCGCTGCGGGATGGTGTTGGTGAAGGCGAGCACGTTCTCGTGGTAGCCGTCGTTCCACCACATGGCGACGTCGAGCACGATGCCGTCGCGCTCGCCCCTGATGATGATCGGGTTCTGGATCAGCGGCGTCTTCGAGCGGTCGAGATAGCGCACGAAAGCCTCGACGCCGCCCTCGTAGTGCAGCTCCTGCTCGACCACGCCGGCATGGCGCTGGTCGCGCAGCACGATGCGCACCCCGGAGTTCAGGAAGGCCAGTTCGCGCAGCCGGTGCTCCAGCGTCTTGTAACTGTATTCGGTGTTGGTGAAGGTCTGGTCGGAGGCGAGGAAGCGCACCAGGGTGCCTTTCCTGCCCTCGGCGTCGCCGGTGACTTCCAGATGCTTGACGGTCTCGCCACCCTCGAAGCGGACGAAGTGCTCACGGCCGTCGCGCCAGATCGTCAGGTCGAGCCACTCGGAGAGCGCGTTGACCACCGAGACACCGACCCCGTGCAGGCCGCCCGACACCTTGTAGGCGTTCTGGTCGAACTTTCCGCCGGCGTGGAGGTGGGTCATGATGACCTCGGCGGCCGAGACCCCCTCCTCGCTATGGATATCGGTCGGGATGCCGCGGCCGTTGTCGGAGACCGAAATCGAGCCGTCGGCGTGCAGCGTGACCTTGATCAGATCGGCGTGGCCCGCCAGGGTCTCGTCGATGGCGTTGTCGACCACCTCGTAGACCATGTGGTGCAGGCCCGAGCCGTCGTCGGTGTCGCCGATATACATGCCGGGACGCTTGCGCACCGCCTCGAGGCCGCGCAGCACCTTGATGCTGTCGGCGCCGTATTCGCTCTGGGCGTTATCGGGCGGGGTCTGGGTCTGCTCGTTGTCGGACATGTCGGTCTCGTTCTCTCAGTTCACCGCGACGGCCGACCGGCCATCGCTCTCAGTGACGCTCAGGCGGATGGCGCCGGTGCCCAGCCCCTCGAACAGTTCGGCTCCGGTGCCGGTCATCCAGGCCTGCGCCCCGAGCGCCTCGATCTCGCCGAACAGCGCCAGACGGCGGGCCGTGTCCAGATGCGCCGCGACCTCGTCCAGCAGCAGGATCGGCGCCGCCCCGGTGGCCGCCGTCAGGGCCCGCGCATTGGCCAGGCAGAGCGAGATCAGCAGCGCCTTCTGCTCGCCCGTGGAACAGGCGGCGGCGGGCATGTTCTTGGCCGCAAAGACGGCTTCGAGATCGCTGCGGTGGGGCCCCTCGAGGGTGCGCCCGGCGGCGGCGTCGCGGGCCCGCGACGCGCCCAGCGCCCGCGACAGCAGGGCGGCCTCCTCGACCTCGAGTTGGTCGAGATCGGCGGCGGCGCGAAGCGCTTGGGAAAAGCGGGATTCCATATCGCCCAGAATAGACAATTCGGCGCGCGGAAACAATGTTTTAACCCCGATTTCGATATCGTTTTGCGCCTCGATCAGACGGATAAGCGACGCCGACCGGGTGCGCGCGATGCGGGCGCCGGCGCGGGCCATCTGGGCCTCCAGCCCGGCCAGCCAGGCATCGTCCCATCCGGGCTCGCGCAACAGCCGGTTGCGGGCCCGCATGGCTTTTTCGTAGGTCAACGAGACCTCGGCGTGATCGGGCTCGAAACCGAGTGCGATACGGTCGAGGAAACGCCGCCGGCCGGCCGCCGGGTCGAGCCACAGCCGGTCCATCGCCGGGGTCAGCCAGACCATCCGGACATGGCGGCCGAGCGCGGTCTGGGTGGCGCTCTTGCCATCGATCTCGACGCTGCGCCGGGTGGTGTCGGGGCCGGCCACGCCGGTGGCGATCTCGATCACGCCGGCGGGCGTGTCGACCTCGGCCCGGACCCGCCAGCCGGTCCCGCCGGGCCGCCGGATCACCTCCTCGGCTCCGGCCCGGCGCAGGCCGCGCCCCGGGGTCAGCATCGAGACCGCCTCCAGGATGTTGGTCTTGCCGGCGCCGTTGGGCCCGTGCAGCACCACCGGGGCGCCGCCGGTCTCGATCGTGCAAAGGTCGTAGGAGCGGTACTGGGCCAGCTTGATGGAAAGAACCGCGAGGCGCGATGGCGGGGTCACTAGCGCGGCCTCCGTTCTGCATTGCCGCGCCCGGCGGCAGCGCCGCAGACCCCTCCCCTGTCCCCTCCCCTTCCAGGGAAGGGGGACGCCTGCGGGAAAGTCGGGACCAAGGTCAAGGCTCGTTCTCCGCTAGGGTGAAGTTCAGGTCTTGCAGAAGGATGGCGCCGCTGGCGTCCCCTCCCCCTAGAAGGGGGAGGGGCAGGGTGGGGGTCTGCGACGCCAGATGCGCGAGCACCGTCTGGATTGCGCGCAAAACCCCCTCGGTGTTTCCCAGCACCTCGTTGTTCCAGAACCGCAGCACCGAGATCCCCTGGCCGGTCAGCGCCCTGGTCCGGATTTCCTCGCGAAGCCCGGCCGTCGCGTGCTGCCCGCCATCGACCTCGACCGCCAGTTTCACCGCCGGCGCGTAGAAATCGACGATATAGCCCTTGATTGGGTGCTGTCGCCGGAAGGCAACACCCAACTGCTCGCCGCGCAGGCGCGACCACAGGCGCTGTTCGGCCTCGGTCGGCTGCTTTCGCAGGCGCCGCGCCGCCTTGGTATGGTGTTTCATTCGGGAAAAGCGGGGCATTGCTGACAACCCTTGCTGCCGCGCCACCCTGCGGGCGGCGCGAACCCCTCCCCTGCCCTCCCCTTTCAGGGGAGGGGGACGCAGAAGGCAGACGTTGCGCCTGATGCCATGCCCGGTGGCACCGCCCGGCCTCACACCCGCATCGGCATCACGACGTAGACCGCCGAGGCGTCGTCGCCCTCGCGCACCAGGGTCGGATCGCCGGGGTTGTTGAACAGGAACACCGCGTTCTGGCGGTCGATCTGGTTGGCGATCTCCAACAGGTACTTGGCGTTGAAACCGATCTCCATCGCCTCGTCCGGATAGGCCACCACCAGCTCCTCGGCGGCGCTGCCGGCGTCGGGGCTGTTGACCGAGAGGGTCAGCTTGTCCGGCTCCATGGTCAGCTTGACGGCGCGCGAGCGCTCCTGGCTGACGGTGGCGACGCGGTCGACGGCGGCGGCGAAATCGGCCGCGTCGACCTCCATCCGCTTGGTATTCCCGGTCGGGATCACCCTTGTGTAGTCGGGGAAGGCGCCGTCGATCACCTTCGAGGTCAGCACCAGACCGTCGACCGAGAACCGGATCTTGGTCTCGCTGACCGAGACCGTGATCTCGGCCTCGTCGTCCTCCAGCAGCCGGCGCAATTCGCCCACCGTCTTGCGCGGCACGATCACGCCGGGGGCGGACTCCGCGCCGGCCGGCAGATCGGCGTCGATCCGCGCCAGCCGGTGGCCGTCGGTCGCCACCGCGCGCAGCACCGGCCGGCCCTCCTCGCTGGCGACGTGCAGGTAGACGCCGTTCAGGTAGTAGCGGGTCTCCTCGGTCGAGACGGCGAATTTCGACTTGTCGAACAGGCGCCGCAGCACTGCGGCGGGGGCGGTATAGGAACAGCTGTACTCGCTCGACGCCATCACCGGAAAATCCTCGCGCGGCAGGGTGGCCAAGGAGAACCGCGAGCGCCCGGCGACCAGCTCCAGCCGCCCGCTCGCCGCGTCCGCGGACAGCGCCAGCTGCGCCCCCTCGGGCAGCTTGCGGACGATCTCGTGCAACAGGTGCGCCGCCACGGTCACCGCGCCGGGCTGTTCGATCACCGCCGCAATCTCCTCGATGATCTCGATATCGAGATCGGTGGCGCGCAGGCTGAGCCGCCCGTCGCCCTGCTTTCCGGTGGCCTCGATCAGCACATTGGCCAGGATCGGGATGGTGTTCTTGCGCTCGACGACGCCGTGGGCGCGGCTCATCGCCTTCAACAGTTCGGCACGCTCGATTGTGACCTTCATCGGCTGATCCATCGCTTGGCGCGGCAACGGGCGCGCACGGCTTTCCTGACTGGCGTGAGACCCAGACTAGCCAATTCATATGGGGATTCAAAGCCAGAAAGACACAAGATACGGTGGTTGGAGGGATTATCGCTCCAACATACGCCGGAGCAGCTCGATATCGTCGGCAAGCTGGCTGTCGGTCTCGCGGAGCTGCTCGACCTTGCGCACGGCGTGGATCACCGTGGTGTGGTCGCGCCCGCCGAAGCCGCGGCCGATCTCGGGCAGGGATTTCGTGGTCAGGGTCTTGGCCAGGAACATCGCCACCTGGCGCGGGCGCGCCACCGCCCGGGCCCGCCGGGCCGAGACCAGGTCGGAGAGCCGCAGGTTGTAATGGTCGGCGACCTTGCGCTTGATCTCGTCGATGGTGACCTTGCGGTCGGCGGTGCGCAACAGATCCGCGAGGCATTCCTGGGTCATGTCGAGGGTGATCCGCCGCCCGACCAGCGAGGAGAAGGCGTAGAGCCGGGTCAGCGCCCCTTCCAGCACCCGCACGTTCGAGGAGATGCGCTGGGCGAGGAACTCCAGCACCTTGGGCTCGAGCGCGAAATTCGGGTCGCGGGCGGCGATCGCCTCGGCCTTCGATTGCAGGATGCCGAGGCGCAACTCGTAGTCGGCCGGGTGGATATCGACCACCAGGCCCCATTGCAGGCGCGAGCAGATGCGCTCCTCGAGGCCGTCGATGCGCTCCGGGCTGCGGTCGCCGGAGATCACGATCTGCTTGTTCTGGTCGATCAGGGCATTGAAGGTGTGGAAGAATTCCTCCTGGGTCGAGTCCTTGCCGGCGATGAACTGGACATCGTCGATCATCAGCACGTCGACCGAGCGGAACTGGCGCTTGAAGGTCAGGGTGTCGCGGAAGCGCAGCGCCTGGACGAAGCGGTACATGAAGTGCTCGGCCGAGAGGTAGACCACCTTGCAGTCGGGCCGGGTGTGCTTGAGGTGCCAGGCGATGGCGTGCATCAGATGGGTCTTGCCCAGACCCACCCCGCCGTAGAGAAACACCGGGTTGAACGCAACGTCGGCGGTCTCCGCCACCCGGCGCGCGGCGGCATAGGCCAGTTCGTTCGGCTTGCCGACGACGAACTTGTCGAAGGTGAAGCGGGGATCGAGCGGGGCCGATTGCAGATCGTCATTCGCGGCCGCTGTTGTGTTGCCGTTCCCGGGCCCGTATCCGGAACCGTATCCGGGACTGTTGCCGGGACTGTTGCCGGGACCGCGCCCCGCCGCGGTTGCGTTGCCGGCCCGGGGGCCGCGCCCCGCCACGGCGGTGTTTGTGCCGTTGTCCCCCGATGTGGCGGCCCGAGCCTCCTTCCCGCCATCCGGCCCGCCATCCTTCCCGCCATCCGGCGCCGGCGCGGCGGCGGACACCGCCAGGGTGATCCGGCGCACCCCCGGCGACAGGGAACGCAGGATGCGGAGCAGGTGCAAGCCGTAATTGCGCTCGACCCAGTCGGCGAGGAAGCCGGTGCTCGCCGACAGCACCGCAAGATCATCGACGATGGAGGTCAGCCGCACCGGCCGGATCCACTGGGCGACGCGATTGGTCCCCAGTTCGCGCTCCGCCTGTTCCAGCGCCGCCGTCCAGATCCGCTCGAGTTCAGCTTCCGTATGCGTCCCTGTACGCGCCTCCGTATGCGCCCCGCCGTCGTGCCCCCGATTTGTCATCTCGCTCCCTGTTTTCTTTGGTTTTTTTATCTCCCGCGCCGCCGGCCCCGCCGGACCGCGAACGCGCCTGTCAATTCTGCCGCCAGGGCAGCCCGCGCACCTTCCAGCCGTTGACCCGGCCGCGGTGGCCGTCGGCGTCGAGGTCGCCCTCGAAGCCCTCGGCGACATTGGTGCACTGCGCCGCGACGCCCTTCTCGGCCAGCGCCGCCGCCACCAGTTGCGCCGCCGCCATCGACCGGCTGCCCGAGCGGCAGATGAAGAACAGCCGCGCCGGCGGCTTGCCATTCATCCGGGCGGCGAGTTCGCCGACGAACTCCGGATTGCGCGCCATGCTCGGGAACGCCACCCATTCGACCGGCCAGAGCGGGCGGCCCAGCGCCGAGAGGTCGGGCAACCCGGTGAAGGCCCACTCGGCCCGGGTGCGCACATCGACCAGTGCCGTGTCGGGATCGGATTCGAGGATCTTGCAGGCTTCGGCCGGGTCAACTTCGTCGACGATTGGCCGATCCCCTGACATCGATGCAACCCGTCCCCAATTCCATTCCGCAGTCGCCGGATTCAGAGGTAACTGGTCAACCGGATTCGGGGCAACAGGTTTTTGAGGTATTGGCCGAATTATTATCGAATAGGTCGAGTGTCGAGAGTAATATTGCAATAAATTAAATAAAACATAAGGTTCCGCTGTTAATAAACAGCAGAAGAGGACTGTGAATATTCATTTGGATCGAGACCCGGAGCACCGAATCCGTCAGGCTGTGATGCTAGCGAAAAATGCCCGGCGGCGACACCTGAAAGAAACGGGAACATCGCCCATGAGGGCAAAAACATCGAAGCCCGCCGCCGGGATGGCGACGGGTCCAGAGCAAATTCCACCCGGGCAGAGCCACGTCATGCTCGTGCTTGACACGGGCATCCAGGTCTTGAGCGGTTGAGTAAAGATCTGGATTGCCGGGGCAAGCCCGGCAATGCCGACGTGGAGAGCGACGCTACCCGAGTGGAGCTTGCACCAGGGAACCGGCGGTCAACCGTGCCGTCAGGCGGTCATCGCGTTGACGCGGTGGTGCAGGCGCGAGACCTTGCGGCTGGCGGTGTTGCGATGCAGGATGCCCTTGCGGGCGCCGCGCATGATCTCCGGCTGGGCGGCGCGCAGCGCCTCGAGCGCGGCGCCCTGGTCGCCGGCGGTGATCGCCTCCTCGACCTTGCGGATGAAGGTGCGCACGCGCGAGCGGCGCGCCTTGTTGATCACGGTGCGCCGGTCGGCCTGACGGGCGCGCTTCTTCGACGATGGCGAGTTGGCCATGCTTTGGGTCCGTTTCCTGTCTCTCGATGAGCGGCGGAGATACACCAAGCACCCGCCCCCGTCAACGGCCCCGTCAACGGTCGTCGCGGGGGGTCATTCGCCCTTGAAATCGGGTGTGCGCTTGTCGATGAAGGCCTCCATTCCCTCGGTCTGATCGGCGGTCGCGAACAGGGCGTGGAACAGGCGGCGCTCGAAGCGCACACCCTCGGCCAGGGTGGTCTCGTAGGCCCGGTTGACCGCCTCCTTGGTCGCCAGCACCGCGATCGCGCCCTTCTCGGCAATCTTCGAGGCGGTCGTCACCGCCTCGTCGATCAGTTCGTCGGCGGCAACGATTCGGCTGACCAGTCCGGCGCGCTCGGCCTCCTCGGCGTCCATCAAGCGCCCGGTCAGGTTCATCTCCATCGATTTCGACTTGCCGACCAGGCGGGTCAGGCGCTGGGTGCCGCCGGCACCGGGCATGACCCCGAGGTTGATCTCGGGCTGGCCGAATTTGGCGCTGTCGGCGGCCAGGATGAAGTCGCACATCATCGCCAGCTCGCAGCCGCCGCCGAGCGCATAGCCCGCCACCGCAGCGATCACCGGCTTGCGGATCCGGGTCACGGTCTCCCATTCGGCGGTGATGAAATCCTCCTTGTAGGCCTCGACGAAGGTTTTGGACTGCATCTCCTTGATGTCGGCGCCGGCGGCGAAGGCTTTCTCCGAGCCGGTGATGACGATGGCGCCGATGGCCGGGTCGGCGTCGAACTTCCGCAAGGCCTCGCCGAGCTCGCGCATCAGCTCGGCGTTCAGGGCGTTGAGCGCCTTGGGGCGGTCGAGGGTGATCAGCCCGACATGCTCGCGGGTCTCGACGATGATGTTCTGATAAGCCATGGGCCGGGCCTCCGGTTGTGCGGCGGGGTAGAGGAAGGGATTTAGCGGCGCGAGAGGGGCCGATCAAGCGGGACCGGTCATCGCTGGCATTTGGCGCAGTGGTAGGTCGAGCGGCCCGACTGGACGAAGCGGCGCACCGCGCCGGGGCAGCCGGGGGTCGGGCAGGGCGCGCCCTCGCGGTCGTAGACCCGGAAGCTGTGCTGGAAATAGCCCAGCTCGCCGTCCGCCTGGCGGTAGTCGCGCAGGCTCGAACCGCCCGCCGCGATGGCGTCGTTGAGGGTGGCGACGATCTCGCCCGCCAGCCGGTCGAGGCGCGGGCGGGCGATGGCGCCGGCCAGCCGCTTCGGGCTGATCCGGGCCCGGTGCAGCGCCTCGCAGACATAGATATTGCCGAGGCCGGCGACGATGCGCTGGTCCAAGAGCGCCGCCTTGATCGGGGTGCGCTTGCCGGCCAGCGCCGCCGCCAGCACGGCGCCGTTGAAGGCGTTGCCCAGCGGCTCCGGCCCGAGCCCGGCCAAGAGCGGGTGCCGGTCGAGGTCGGCGGTGGGCCACAGGTCCATCAGCCCGAAGCGGCGCACGTCGTTATAGGTGACCACGGCGCCCCGGTCGGTGGTGACGATGACATGATCGTGCTTGCCCGCCTCCCCGTGCGACGCAGTCCCCTCCCCCCAGAGGGGGGAGGGAGGGGGGCCGTAGGATTCCACCAGGATGCGCCCCGACATGCCGAGGTGGATGATCCAGGTCTCACCCCCGTCCAGCCCGATCAGGAGATATTTCGAGCGGCGCGTCAGCCCCGTGACCCGGCGCCCGGTCAACCGCTCGGCGAAGCGCTCGGGGAAGGGCCGACGCAAATCCGGGCGGCGCTGATCCACATGGGCCAGCACGCGGTTGGTCAGGACGGGCTCCAGGCCGCGGCGGACGGTTTCTACTTCGGGGAGTTCAGGCATGGGCGAATCCTCGTCGGGACGAAAAGCGCCATAGCATCATCCGGAACCCCGCGCTAGTTCGGGGAGTTCAGGCATCGCCGCCCCTCTTGGCGCGCGGCTATTGGCGCCGTCCTCACAACCCGCCTTGGCCCGGCGGGCACCGCCGGGCCGCGCCCGACCCTCCCCCCGGGAGGGCGCTCTGCACCGTTGCAAGAAATACAAAGGTTTCATCGAGGTGCGGCATTGCTCGATGAATTCGGCGGTGCAGCGCCCACCCAGGGTCGGGCGCGGCCCTCCGCTCGACAGATATCGACATATGGGGGGCAGGCTTGCCCGACCAGCATCGGCTCCAGGCCCCGGCGCACGGTTTCGACTTCGGGGAGTTCAGGCATTGTCGTCGCCTTGACCCTGATTTCTGCTCAGAACTTCCTGGGCATGATCCAGGATGAGTTGCACGCTGTTGGTGAAGTCTGAAAGTCCGACCCTGCTCTTCGACGCAAACCGCAGGTACCATATAAACCCTTCATTATCGCGATCGATGCCAGTCAGGTCTGCCCACTTATGACGACGCCAACGCAAGCGCCAGCCTCGCGCCTAAATAGCCTCATCATCCCAGACGATTTGGTAGAATGCCGCAGCGGCACCAGCATACAGGGCGCCGACGACGACGAGAATCGCAAGGCCCCAGAGCCAGATCGTATTCTTGTCCAACGCAAACCAAAGCGCTGGCCAAGACATTCCAACCGCGAAAACCAGCCAAATCCCCTTGGCTCCCCAGTTCAGCCCATGCACATTGTAACCTTCGCGCAGTTCCGGCCGCGCTCCTCCACCCATGTTGAACAGCGCGAAAACCAACATCAAGAGACTATAGACCCCAAATATTTTCAGGACCGCACCCACGATCGCGGAGTCTCCCAATCCAGCGTGACGTGAAGCTATGGCCGCGCCTAACGAAAGGACGAATGCCGTCAGCCAGATCAGCACTCTGCGAAGTTCACTGCTCAATGCCTGCCTCGCCTTTGCAACCGGGTTGAGGCCATATCGTGGAGAAAATCGCCCCCTGGCCCAATCCACCGCATAGCATCATCCGGAACCCCGCGCTAATTCGGGGAGTTCAGGCATCGCCGCCCCTCTTGGCGCGCGGCTATTGGCGCCGTCCTCACAATCCGCCCTGGCCCGGCGGGCACCGCCGGGCCGCGCCCGACCCTCCCCCCGGGAGGGCGCTTTGCAACGCTGCAAGAACGACAAAGGCTTCCCTTGCTTGCACCGTTGCTCCACGGATCGAGCGGTGCAGCGCCCACCCAGGGTCGGGCGCGGCCCTCCGCTCGGCAGATATCGACATATGGGGGGCAGGCTTGCCTGACCAACATCGGCTCGAGGCCCCGGCGCACGGTTTCTACTTCGGGGAGTTCAGGCATGGGCAAATCCTCGTTTGGGCGAAAAGCGCCATGGCATGATCCGGAACCCCGCGCTATTTAGACGGGCCATGACCGACGAACCCTCCTCCGCAGATTCCCCTGGCGAAACCCATTTCGGCTTTCGCACCGTGCCCGAGGCCGAGAAGGCCGGGATGGTGCATGGCGTGTTCGCCTCGGTCGCCTCGCGCTACGACCTGATGAACGACCTGATGTCGGGGGGCGTGCATCGCCTCTGGAAGGAGGCGATGATCGACTGGCTGGCGCCCCGGCCCGGGATGCGGCTGCTCGATGTCGCGGGCGGCACCGGGGACATCGCCTTCCGGTTTCTGAAAAGGCTGAAGGGGGACGGCCAGGCCACGGTCTGCGACCTGACCAGCGCGATGCTCGACGAGGGGGCGCGGCGGGCCGCCAAGGACAAGATCGAAAACATCGACTGGGTCTGCGGCGACGCCATGGCGCTGCCCTTCGCCGATCGCGGCTTTGATGCCTGCACCATCGCTTTCGGGATCCGCAACGTGACCCGGATCGAGGACGCCTTGAGCGAGGCATACAGGGTGCTGAAGACCGGCGGGCGGTTCCTCTGCCTCGAATTCAGCCATCTCGCCACCCCGGGGCTGCAATGGCTGTATGACCGCTATTCGTTCAACGTCATCCCGCCGATCGGCCAGGCGGTGACCGGCGACCGCGACAGCTACCAGTACCTGGTCGAATCGATCCGCAAGTTCCCCGATCAGGAGGGCTTCGCCGAAATGATCCGCGCGGCCGGCTTCGGGCAGGTGAAAGTCCGCAATCTGACGCTGGGCGTCGCGGCGCTGCATTCGGGCTGGCGGCTCTAGGCGATGATCCGGGTTCCTTTCCATCTCTGGCGCCTGTTGCGCACCGGCGCCACCTTCGAGCGCACCGGCGCGATGGCCGCGATCCTCGACGCGCTGGAAATTCGCGGCTGGCGTCGCTTGGCGATCCGCGCCTTCGCCTGGCCCTTTCGCCTCTTCGGCCGCCCCGGCAACCGGGACCTTCCGCCGCTGCCGCGCGCCTTGCAGGCGATGGGGCCGGCCTATGTGAAGTTCGGCCAGGTGCTCTCGACCCGGCCCGACGTGACCGGCGACGAGCTGGGCGGCCAGCTCCGCTTTCTGCAGGACCGGCTGACCCCGTTCCCGACCGCCGAGGCGCGCAAGGTCATCGCCGCCGAGCTCGGCCCGCAGGCCTGGGAGCTGATCGGCGATCTCGGCGAACCGGTCGCCGCCGCCTCGATCGCCCAGGTCCATCCGGCGGTCTGGAAGCCGACCGGGCGCAAGGTGGCGGTCAAGGTGCTGCGCCCCATGGTGCGGCGCCAGTTCCGGGCCGACATCGGCACCTTCCATTTCATCGCCCGGCTGGTCGAGCGCATCGTCCCCGGCGCGCGCCGCCTGCGCCCGACCGCGGTGGTGAGGCATTTCGAGGGCGTGGTGAACATCGAGCTCGACCTGCGCCTGGAGGCGGCGGCGGCCAGCGAGTATCGCGACAACGCCCGCGAGGACGGCAAGCTGCTGGTGCCCGAGGTCTACTGGGCCGGCACCTCGCGCCGGGTGCTGACGCTGGAGTGGTTCGACGGCGTGGCGCTGGAGCCCGAGGCACTGGAAGCGGCCGGGCACGACCTTCCGGAAATCGCCGCCCGGCTGATCCGCACCTTCCTGCGCCACGCCCTGCGCGACGGCTATTTCCATGCCGACATGCACCAGGGCAATATCCGGGTCGGCGCCGGCGGCGCCCTGATGATGATGGATTTCGGCATCATGGGCCGGATCGACCCGATCACCCGGCGCCATTACGCCGAGATCCTCTACGCCTTCATCACCCGCGATTACCGCCGCTGCGCCGAGGTCCATTTCGAGGCCGGCTACGTCCCCCCCGACCGCGATGTCGAAGCCTTCGCCCAATCCTTGCGCGCCATCGCCGAACCGATCCACGGCCAGGATGTCTCGTCGATCTCGATGGCGCGGGTGATGGGCTACCTGCTGGAGACCTCGGAGCGTTTCGGCATGGAGACCCGCACCGAGCTGATCCTGTTGCAGCGGACCATGATGGTGGTCGAGGGGGTGGCGAGCTCGATCGACCCCCACACCAACATCTGGGAGGCCTCCCGGCCGGTGGTCGAGGGCTGGATCCGGGAAAATCTCGGTCCGGCCCAGATCGCCCGCGACCTCGCCCGCACCGCCAAGGTGCTGACCCGCCTCGGGCCGCGCCTGCCGGGGCTGGCCGAGGAACTGGTGCTGCTGGCCGAGGAGGCCCGCACCCGGCGCAGGCAGGGGGCCGGCGATGCGGCGCCCGACGGCGCTTTGCGCCGCTGGCTCTGGGCGGCGGCCGGCCTGGCCGCCGGCGCCGGGCTGGCCTGGCTGGCGATGCAGCTCGGGTAGGGTGCGCATTTTGCGCACCATCCCCCAACCCGACCGCCGCGAACGGTGCGCAGAATGCGCACCCGACCGCCGGCCCGGCGATGTCGGTCCTGACACAACCGTGATGGTTTCACGCGATTCACTTGTTGAAACGTGGCCGGCCGGGATATTACACTGCCAGCATGGGGTTTCGCGCGATCCCCACCGGTATTGATCCACACGGGAGACCCTGGTGCGGGGAAAACGCATACTGCTGATCATCGGCGGCGGCATCGCCGCCTACAAGTGCCTCGAGCTGATCCGGCTGATCCGCAAGGCCGGCGGCGCGGTGAGCCCGGTGCTGACCCGCGCCGGCTCGCAGTTCGTCACCCCGCTCGCCGTCGCCGCGCTGGCCGGCGAGAAGGTCCACGGCGACCTGTTCGACCTGAGCGACGAGGCCGCGATGGGCCATATCGAGCTCAGCCGGGCCGCCGACCTGGTGGTGGTGGCCCCGGCGACCGCCGATCTGATGGCGAAGATGGCCGGCGGGCTGGCCGGGGACCTGGCCTCGACCCTGCTGCTGGCGACCGACACAGCGGTGCTGATCGCCCCGGCGATGAATCTGCGCATGTGGCAACACGCCGCGACCCGGCGCAACCTGGCGACGCTGACCGCCGACGGCATCGCCGTCGTGGGCCCGAACGAGGGCGACATGGCCTGCGGCGAATACGGACCCGGAAGGATGGCCGAGCCCGGCGAGATCTTCGCGGCGATTTCGGCGCGCCTCGGGGATGCCGGAATTCGGGGGGGGCGGCTCGCCGGGCGCCGCGTCATCGTCACCTCGGGCCCGACCCACGAGCCGATCGACCCGGTGCGCTACCTCGCCAACCGCTCGTCCGGAGCGCAGGGCGCGGCAATCGCGGCGGCGCTGCACGCGCTCGGCGCCGACGTCGTGCTGGTCAGCGGCCCCGCCACGGCGCCGCTGCCGGTGGGGCCACAGATCGTCGCGGTCGAGACGGCGCAAGAGATGCTGGCGGCGGTCGAGCGCGCCCTGCCCGCCGACGGCGCGGTGTTCGCCGCCGCGGTGGCCGACTGGCGGGTGGCCGGGGCCTCGGACAAGAAGATCAAGAAGGGCGGCTCGGGCACGGTCCCGGCGCTGGAGCTGGTCGAGAACCCGGACATCCTGAGATGGGTGGCGCAACTGCCGCCCGGCAAGCGTCCGGCCCTGGTGGTCGGTTTCGCCGCCGAGACCGACGACCTGGTCGCCAACGCCACCGCCAAGCGCGCGGCCAAGGGCTGCGACTGGATCATGGCCAACGATGTCAGCCCCGAGACCGGCATCATGGGCGGGCCTGAGAACGCCGTCACCCTGATCACCGCCGACGGCGCCGAGGAATGGCCGCGCGCCTCGAAGGTGGAGGTCGCGCGGCGCCTGGCGGCGCGCATTGCCGATGTGCTCGACGCGGAGGGGGTGGCGTGAGCGCACCGGAGATTGCGGTGATGCCGCTCGATCATTTCGACCCGGCGCTGGCGCTGCCGGCCTACGCGACCGCCGGGGCGGCGGGGATGGACCTGCGCGCCTCGCTCCACGCCGACGACCGCGCCGAGGGCATCACGCTGCCGAGCCAAGGCCGGGCGCTGGTGCCGACCGGGCTGGCGATGGCGATCCCGCCGGGCTTCGAGGCCCAGATCCGGCCCCGCTCGGGGCTGGCCGCACACCACGGGGTCACCTTGTCGAACAGCCCCGGCACCATCGATTCGGACTACCGGGGCGAGATCATGGTGCTGATGATCAATCTCGGGGCCGAGACCTTTGTCATCCGCCACGGCGCGCGCATCGCCCAGATGGTGATCGCACCGGTGGTCCGGGCGGCGATGATCCGGGTGGAGGCGCTGGCGGGCAGCGAACGGGGCGCGGGCGGATTTGGCTCCACCGGGGCTGGCTGACAACAAAAAAAGACCGCCGGGAGGAGAAAACGAATGCTGAGACTGTCGCGCAAGACCATGCTGGCGCTGGAGGCGGTGCTCGACGTGGCCTATAACGCCCGGCCCGATCCGGTGCAGTCGAAAGACATCACCGCGCGTCAGGGCATCCCCCAGCGCTACCTGGAACAGGTCATGCAGCAGCTTGTCCACCACGGCATCCTCAAGGGGGTGCGCGGCCCCAGGGGCGGCTATACCCTGGCCCGCGAGCGCCGCCGCATCACCGTGGGCGACGTCGTGCGCATCGTCGACCGGCTCGACGCCGAGGCCGACAGCGAGCCGGTCAGCCAGGCGGAACTGGGCGACAAGGTGGTGGCGCCGCTGTGGAGCGAGACCCGGGACGCGATCCTGACCCGGCTCGACGAGGTCACCATGGAGGACCTCTGCCGGCGGGCGCGCAAGCTGGGCATCGTCAAGGGCGCCAGGGTGGCGCCGGATTTCAATATTTGAAAGGTTTGGCCGGGGGGCCGACGCACCAGGGAAAACGTCATGTACACCGCTCATCCGCGCGGGCGCATCTACAACGACATCACCGAGACCATCGGCGCCACCCCGCTGGTGCGTCTTTCGCGGTTGCAGGGGGAGTTCGGGCTGGCGGCGGAGATCTGCGCCAAGCTGGAGTACTTCAACCCCGCCGCCAGCGTCAAGGACCGCATCGGGGTGGCGATGATCGACGCGCTGGAGGCGGCGGGACGCCTGAGCCCCGGGGCGACCATCATCGAGCCGACCTCGGGCAACACCGGCATCGCGCTGGCCTTCGCCGGGGCGGCGCGGGGCTACCGGGTGATTCTGTGCATGCCGGAATCGATGTCGGTGGAGCGGCGCAAGATGCTGGCGCTGCTGGGCGCAAGGCTCGAGCTGACCCCGGCCGAGGACGGCATCAACGGGGCGATCGCGCTGGCCGAGCAACTGGCCGCCGAGATCGACGGCGCGGTGATCCCGCAGCAGTTCGAGAACCCGGCCAACCCGCAGGTCCATGTCGAGACCACCGCCGAGGAGATCTGGACCGACACCGGCGGGGCGATCGATGTTTTCGTCTGCGGCGTCGGCACCGGCGGCACCCTGACCGGGGTCGGCCAGGTGCTGAAGGCGCGCAACCCCGATGTGCACATCGTCGCGGTCGAGCCCGAGGACAGCGCGGTGCTGTCGGGCGGCGAGCCGGGGCCGCACAAGATCCAGGGCATCGGCGCCGACTTCATCCCGGTGATCATGGATGTCGGGCTGATCGACGAGGTGCTGACCATCGGCAACGAGACCTCGTTCGACATGGCCCGGCGATTGGCCCGGATCGAGGGCATCCCGGGCGGCATCTCATCGGGGGCGGCGGTCGCCGCCGCGGTCGAGATCGCCGAGCGAACGGAGATGGCGGGCAAGCGCATCGTCGTCATCCTGCCGGACTTCGCCGAGCGCTACCTCTCGACCGCGCTGTTTGACGGGGTTTGATCGTGACCACCTTCTCGACCGACGAACTGGAGCGCTACGCCCGCCACATCGTGCTGCACGAGATCGGCGGGCCGGGGCAGCAGCGGCTCAAGGCCGCAAGGGTGCTGGTGATCGGGGCCGGCGGGCTGGGCTCGCCGGCGCTGCTCTACCTGGCGGCGGCCGGGGTCGGCACCCTGGGCGTGGTCGACGACGACGCGGTCAGCCTGTCGAACCTGCAACGCCAGGTGCTGCACGGCACCGGCGAGGTCGGCCAGGCCAAGGTCGAGAGCGCCGGGCGCGCGATCGAGCGGATCAATCCGCATGTGGGCTTCGAGCCCCATGCGGTGCGGCTGGTGGAGGCGAACGCCGATGCGATCATCGGCGCCTACGACATGGTGCTCGACGGCTCCGACAACTTCGCCACCCGCTACCTGGTCAACCGGGTGGCGGCGCGGCTTCGGGTGCCGCTGGCCTTCGCCGCCATCGGCCGCTGGGAGGGGCAGATCAGCGTCTTCCGGCCCTGGCTGGGCGGCCCCTGCTACGCCTGTGTTTTCCCTCGGTCCCCGGCGCCGGGACTGGTTCCCGCCTGTGCCGAGGCCGGGGTGCTGGGGGCCATGGCCGGGGTGGTCGGCGCCATGCAGGCGGTCGAGGCGGTGAAGCTGATCACCGGCTCGGGGGCCAGCCTCGACGGGCGGCTGATGCTGTATGACGCGCTGCAGGCGGAGACCCGGACCATCAAGCTGGCGAAACGGCCCGATTGCCCGGTTTGCGGGGGGCTGTGAGCGCGGCGGTGAAACTATAGCCGCACTTCCCCGGCCTTGAGCCGGGGCCTCGACCCGCTATGCACAACTCCGCGAGGCCCCGGCTCAAGACCGGGGAAGTGCAAGTAATTCCCGCCTACCGATCTACCGAAATATCCACCCAGACCAGCCGGTGATCGGAACTGGCAGGCCTGCGGCCACCCGTCGGATCCTTGGCGATCAGCCGGGCCAGCGGGCTGTCGGCCAGCGGCCAGAAGACGCCCGAACCGGTGATCTCCAGCCCCGCCGACGGCAGCACGTAATCGACCCGCATGTTGCCCGGGCCGGGGTCGTCGCGCCAGTCGGCGGTGTCCTGCGCCGCGGGGCCGCGATGGGTGGCGTTGGCGCCGCCGGACAGCGCCGCCTGCGCCCCGCCCGCGCTTTCGGGCATCGGGTCCTGCACCCGGGGATGGGTCAGAAGCGCACTGATCGCCTCGCGCCGGGCCTCGCCGTCGAAGGGATCGGCATTGAGATCGCCGGTGACGACGAATAGATCGCGCGGCCCGAGCCCGCCGCCCTGTCCCCGGTCGTCCACCAGCCAATCCGCGCCATCGATAAGGCCCAGGAGCAACCGGATTTCATCCGCATTCCGCCGCCCGTTGAAATCCTCCGGCCCGTCGAAAACCGGCGGCGTCGGATGGCTGGCGAGGACATGCAGAACCACATCGCCCGGCAGGGTGACCGGTACATCCCACTGGCTGACCGAGCTGAGCCGCAAATCGCCCCAGACCGAATCGGGATGATAGGGTGTCCCATCCGCGTTCACCGGCCGGTCCGCGCCCGGCAGATCGGCCCAGCGGAACCGCTGGAAGCTGCGCAAGCGGTCGTAGTCGATGGGGTAGAGGCTCATCAGCGCCATCCCGTACTGCCCCGGGAACCGCCCATAGCCGAAAGCGTCGCGTGGGCCGCGCCGATAGCCGTCGCCGTCGAGGTCATGGCCCGAGGGCAGCCCGGTATTGACCGGCCCCTGATAGAGAAAGGGGTAGTCCAGCCCCTCCAACCCGTTCCCACCCGCCCGCAGCCGCTCGGCGAAGCCGGTCAGCGCCCGGTGCGCCGGGTCGCGGTCGAACTTGGTCAGGAGCAGGATATCCGGCCGGACCCGCAGGATGATCTCGGCCACCGCGTCGATCTGCGCGCTGCCCTTCACCATCTCGTGGACCAGCATCCCGGCGCCCTTGCGCACCAGCCCGGCGTTGAGGGTGGCGATGCGGATGGTATCGGGCGCCCGTTCCAGCCAGGGTTCAGCCTTGGCCTGCCCGGCGAGGGCCAAGGTCAGGGCCAGGCCGAGGCCGAGAACAAGCGCCCGGAGCGCCCTCACCCCGCGCCCTCACCCCGGGGCGATGTCGAGCCAGGGGGTCGCGATGCGGCGCTTCGCCTCGAAGTCGCTGATCGCCTGTTCCTTCTCCATGGTCAGGCCGATCTCGTCGAGACCCTCGAGCAGGCAGTGCTTCTGGAAGGGGTCGATATCGAAGCTGATCTCGCCGCCATCGGGGCCGGTGATGGTCTGATTCTCCAGATCGACGGTGACGATGGCGTTGGCGCCGCGCACGGCGTCGTCCATCAGCTTCTCGACATCCTCCGGCGGCAGCACGATCGGCAGGATGCCGTTCTTGAAGCAGTTGTTGTAGAAGATGTCGGCGAACGAAGGCGCGACGATGCAGCGGATACCGAAATCCCGGATCGCCCAAGGGGCATGCTCGCGGCTGGAGCCGCAGCCGAAATTTTCGCCCGCGACGAGGATTTTCGCGCTGCGGTAGGCGGGTTTGTTCAGCACGAAGTCCGGGTTATCGCTGCCGTCGTCGAGATAGCGCATCTCTTCGAACAGGTTTTTGCCCAGGCCCGAGCGCTTGATCGTCTTCAGAAACTGCTTCGGGATGATCATGTCGGTATCGACATTGATCATCGGCAGTGGCGCCGCGACAGCGGTCAGCGTGGCGAACTTCTCCATGACTCTTGACTCCTTGGCGGCTTCTGCACGACCTTGGGCAGGGGTAAAGCACGCGCGCCGACGGCGCGCAAGCATTGACCGGATCGTGACCGGCCGTGCGTTGCGCCGGAAACCGCCCACCCCCACGTTTCTTCCATATCCCCCTCGCAACAGGAAGGACTGGTAAGATGAAAATGACCATCACCGTCGCGGCCGCACTGATCGGACTCGCCGCGGCATTTGGGCCGGCAGGCACGGCATCGGCCGCGAGCCTGCCCGACGGAACCCCGGTGATCGAGGTCGGCGGGCGCGATTTCGGCGGGCAGCGCTCCGGTCACCGCAGCGGTGGACGCGATTTCTGGCGTCGCGGCGGCGGGCGCAATTTCGGGCATCGCGGCGGTGGGCGCGATTTCAGGCGTCGCGGCGATGGCCGCCGCTTCGGGCACCGGCGCGGGCATCGCGGATTCGCACGCGGGTACGGGTACGGACATGGTCGTCACGGACACGGCCACGGGCACGGGCACAATTATTACGGGCCCTTCATCTATGGCGGCATCGCGCTCGGCACCTATCTGTTCCTGGACGCGCTCGACCACGACTGACCCCGGCCTGGGGTCACTCGGGCGGCCCCAGCCCCAACCCGGACCCCGACCCGAACCTCAAGATGTCTCTGGCAGGGGCCGCGACGATCTCATGGAGCAATTTCAAGCAAAGTGAATTCACTTTGCGACTCGGAAATCGCGCCAACAAAGGGACGGAGCAATTTCGAGCCAGATGAATTCATTTGGCGACTCGGAAATTGCGCAGGACAAGGAATAGAGCGTCCGGCCTGATTCCATCAGGACGGAGAATGCTCTAGACCGGGCCGATGACCCGGTTCTACCGCGACAATGCCCGCTGGCTGATGGCGGGGCTGATGCTGGCGCTCTGCTCGTCCTTCGGGCAGACGTTTTTCATCTCCTTGTTCGCGAGCCAGATCAAGGCGGTCTACGGGCTGACCGACGGCGGCTGGGGCGGCATCTACACCGTCGCGACCCTGATCTCGGCCGCACTGCTGATCCAGGCCGGCGGGCTGGCCGATACGGTGCCCATCCGGCGGCTGACGCTGATGGTGTTGGCGCTTTACCTGGTGGTGGTGGCCGGAATGGCGCTCAACACCTCCACTCTCGTGCTGGTGACCCTGATCGCCGGGCTGCGATTCTGCGGCCAGGGCATGATGAGCCACATCAGCGTGACCACCATGGGCCGCTGGTTCCACGCCCATCGCGGCCGCGCGGTGGCGGTGGCGGGCTTGGGCTATTCGCTGGGCGAGGCGGTGCTGCCAGCCATCGTCGTGGCGCTGATCGGCTGGATCGGCTGGCGCGCCACCTGGGGCGCGGTGGCCGGAGTGTTTGTTCTGGGCTTCGCACCGCTGTTCATGTGGCTCCTGAACGAGAGCCGCCGCCCGAAGGGCGTGGCCGAGATCGATCTCGGTAGCGGCATCGGCGGGCGACACTGGCGGCGGCGCGAGGTGCTCTCGCACTGGCTGTTCTGGGCGCTGATGCCGGGCATCCTGGCGCCGAGCTTCATCGGCACCGCGGCTTTCTTCCACCAGGTCCATGTCAGCGAGGTAAAGGGTTGGGACCTGGCGCAGATGGTGCTGGGCTATCCGATCATGGCGGCGGTGACAGTGGCCTCGTCGCTGGCCTGCGGCTGGCTGGTGGACCGGATCGGGCCGGTCAGCCTGCTGCCGTTCTACCTGCTGCCGATGGCGCTGGGCATCACCGTCATCGCGCCCGGGGGCATCGCGGGAGAGAGTGTGGGCTCGTGGTATCTGATGATGGCGCTGATCGGGCTGACCCAGGGCGCCTCGGTGACGCTGGTCGGCGCCCTCTGGCCCGAACTCTACGGCACCCGGAACCTCGGCGCGATCAAGGCGCTGGCGACCTCGGCGATGGTGTTCTCGACCGCGCTGGGGCCGGGAGTGACCGGCATGCTGATCGACGCCGGGATCAGTTTCCCGGATCAGACCTGGGGTTTCGCGCTGTGGTGCCTGCTGGCTTCGGGGATGTTCGTGGCGGTGCGCTCGCGGCTTCGGGTCGAGATGGCGTGAAGACGCTCCGGCGCTAGAGCAAATTCCACTCAGGTAGAGTCACATCCGGCCATCCCATGCCTCCGCATCACGATGCTTTGCGGATGCCATGCCCGTCTTTCTTGATGGCGTAACTCGCCATCAAGTGACCGGAACAAAACCGTGGCAAGTCCATTGCGGGAAAACAAAACGGCCAAGCAATTTCCAGCCGAATGGGTGCATTCGGCAACTCGGAAGCGGTCGGGCCCGTGCCGATCAGGCAAAAGACTTGAGGCGGCCCACGGGCCGCCTCTCCGTTTGACTCGATTCGCGCTGCCTTTCACATCAGCTCGCGCACATCGGTCAGCCGTCCGGTCAGCGCCGCCACAGCGGCCAACACCGGGCGGAACAGG
>JACZTQ010000245.1 GCA_022573605.1 Pseudomonadota bacterium
GCCGCTCGGGCCAGGCGGCGATCAGCCAGAGGCTGGCGAGATTCCGCTCGCTCAGGCGGATGCCGGGGCCGCCGGGGCCGACCGGGCCGAACCGGCGCGGGGCGTCGTGGCCCGCCAGGGCCGAGGCGCGCTCAACCATGCATCCGTTCCCCCTTGGGGTCGTACTGGTGCGGGCTCGCCACCCGCGCCTTGATCTCGGCGCCGCGCACCGGGTCGGCGATGACCACGGTCTTGCCCTCCCAGGCCTGGGGACCGCCCTTGATGAAACCGATGCCGAGCCAGCCGCCGAGCGCCGGAGCCACGGTCGCGCCGGTGATCCAACCCAAGCCGTGGCCCTTGACCTCGTCCTCGGCGCAGACCACGGCGCCGATCGCGAAGGTCTCGCCCTCGGTCACGGGCTGGAAATGAGCCAGTTGCGGCCGGTCGTCGCGCGCCAGGTCGGGGCGTTTCCTCAGCACGTTGCCGATGAAGGGCTTCTTGGTCGAGGCCATGCGGCCCAGCCCGGCGTCCTCCAGCGTCACCCGGCCGTCGAGTTCGGCGGCGGTGACGTGGCCCTTCTCGATCCGCAGCGCCCCCAGCGCCTCCATGCCGTAGGCGCAGCCGCCCTGGGCCTTGACCTGGGCCAGCAGCGCCCGCCACATCGCGGCGGCATGGCCGGAACCGGCATAGACCTCGAAGGCCATCTCGCCGGAGAAGCTGATGCGGGCGATCAGCACCGGGATCTCGCCGTCGGCGACTTTCAGCCTGGCATGGGTGATGCCCATGAAGGGCAGGCCCTGGTTCGAGATATCCCCACCAGTCGCATCGGGGGCCAGCGCCGCCTGCAACGTGGTTCGGGCGCGCGGGCCGGCCACCGCCGCGCCGCCCCACTGGTCGGAGACCGAGGCGATGTTGACCCGCAGTTCCGGCCAGCGGGTCTGGAGCAGGTTCTCGAACCAGGCCATTACGGTCGCCGCGTGGGCCGTGGTGGTGGTGGTCATGAACTCGTGCTCGCCGAGGCGCCAGGTGACGCCGTCGTCGAACACGATGCCGTCGTCGCGCAAGAGCACGCCGTAGCGGCACTTCATCACCGGCAGCTTGCCGAAACCGTTGACATAGACCCGGTTCAGGAACTCGGCCGCGTCCGGCCCCTGCACGGCGATCTTGCCCAGCGTGGTGACGTCGATCAGGCCGACGCTCCGGCGCACCGCGGTGGCCTCGCGCACATAAGCCTCGCGCAAGCCCTCGCCGGGCTGGGCCGGGTGGTACCAGGCGCGTTTCCAGAGCCCGGCGTCGAGCCAGACCGCGCCGTCGTGGACTTGCGCCGCGTGCATCGGGGTCTGGCGCTCGGCCTGCCAGTGGCGGTCGCGGGCGCGCCCGGCGAAGGCGCCGATCGGGACCGGGGTGTAGGGCGGGCGGAAGCTGGTGAGGCCGGTCTCGGGGATGCTCTGGTCCAGCGCCTCGGCCAGCAGCGCCAGGCCGATCACGTTGCCCACCTTGCCCTGGTCGGTGGCCATGCCGAGCGTGGTGTAGCGCTTCATGTGCTCGGGCGAGACATAGCCCTCGCGCGCCGCCTGGCGCACGTCCGAGGTGGTGACGTCGTGCTGCGGATCGACGAAGCTTTTCAGCTTGCGGCCGGGCACGGTGACTTCCCACAGCGGCTCGATCGGGTTGGCCCAGCCGCCGGGCTCGGGCGCCCTGGCGGCGCGGGGTTTCTTGCCGGTCAGGGCCTTGACCGCATCGGCGGCGGCGGCCCGGCCGTGGGCGATGCAGTCCTCGGTGCGCCAGACCCCGGCGACGCTGCCCGCGACCGCGACTCCCGCGGGCGTCGTCCCCGGCAGGAAGCAGGCCATCTCGGCGTTCCACACCGGCTTTGCGCCCCGGTGCGACAGCAGATGCAGCGCCGGCGACCAGCCGCCGGAGATGCCGATGCAGTCGCAGGGCAGGGCGCGCTCGGGGCGGATATGGCCGTCGCGCGCCGGGCGGCCGATTTGCAGGCCGTTGACGCTGCTGCGGCCCTGGACCTCGACCGGTAGGTAGCCGGAACGGACCTCGACCCCGGCGGCGGTGGCGGCCTGCGCCAGCTCCGGCGGAGCGATCTCGCGGGCGTCGAGCAGGGTGGTGGCGATGCCGGCCCGGGCCAGCGCGATGGCGTCGTTATAGACGCTGTCGCCATTGCCGGCGATCACCGCGCGCCGCCCCGGCGCGACCCCGAAGCGGTTGACGTAGGTCGCCATCGCGCCCGCCAGCATCACCCCGGGCCGGTCGTTGTCGCCGAAAGCGACGGGGCGCTCGATGGCGCCGGAGGCGAGGATGATCCGGGCCGGGCGGACGATGCGGAAATTGCCTCGCGGCAGCGCCGGGTCGGCGCTGGAGACATGATCGGTGACCCGCTGGTAGAGCCCGACGACGTTGGTGTCGTAGAGGCCGAAGGCGGTGGTCCGGGGCAGGATGCGCACGTCCTTCAGGGCCGCGAGGCGCGCGCTCAGCCAGGCAGCGGCGGGTTGGTCCTCGATGGTCTCCGTCGAGGCCAGCAGCGCGCCGCCAAGGGCGAAGTCCTGCTCGACCAGCATCACGTCGAGGCCGTGGGATGCGGCCAGTTCCGCCGCCGCCAGCCCGGCCGGGCCGGAGCCGATCACCAGCAGGTCGCAATGGTCGTGGACGATGTCGTAGCTGTCCGGGTCGGGCTCGCGCGAGGCCGAGCCCATGCCGGCGGCCTTGCGGATGAACTTCTCGAAGAACATCCACTGGGCGGTGCCGCGCCCCAGCCCGATGAAGGTCTTGTAGTAGAACCCGGCGGCGAGGAAGCGGCCGAACACGTCGTTCACCCGGCCGAGGTCGAAGCGCACGTTGGGCCAGGCGTTCTGGCCCCCGGCGACCAGCCCCTGGCAGAGCTCGACCTGGGTCGCCTTGGCGTTCGGCTCGCGCCGGGGTCCGGCGCCCACCGTGACCAGCGCGCCGCCTTCCTCCGGCCCCGCCGACATGACGCCGCGCGGACGGTGATACTTGAAGCTGCGGGCCACGATGCGCTCGCCGTTGGCGATCAGCGCCGAGGCCAGGGTGTCGCCCGCCAGGCCCTGCATCGCCCGCCCGTCCCAGGTGAACCCGAGCGGCCGGGCGCGCTCGACGATGCCGCCCCGGGCAAGCCGGTAGCCGCTCATTTTAGCGCCTCCGCCGTGGGCCGGTGGGCGAGGCGGGCGCCGGTGATTTCGTGGGTCAGGGTGTCGCGCTCGACGATCAGGAAGGACCGGCAGCCCTGGATATGGTGCCAGACCTCGCTGTGGGCCCCGCGCGGGTTGTCGCGCAGGAAGACCGCCTCGAACCACGCCTCCTCGGAGGCGTCGAGGGCCGGGTAGACCACCGTCGCGTCGCCCTCGTAGGAGAACTCGGTGTGGTCGCGCGGGCCGCAGAAGGGGCAGGGGATACGGAGCATTCTCAGTTCCTCGGTAGGACCCGGCGGCACCGCCGCCGACCCCCACCCTGCCCCTCCCCCTTGCAGGGGGAGGGGACGCTAGCGGCACCGTTGCGAAGCCCCTCCCCTGGAAGGCTTCGCAGGGGACCGTCGCGCCGGTGGCGCGGCGTAAGCCCCGGAGAAGGGGTTGGGGAGGGGTCCTGGTGCAAGCGGGGGTTCATTTGGTCCTCTCCTCAGTGCAGCTTCGGGACCGGCCCGTGGCCGGACTCGTCGATCAGCCGGCCTTCGCGGTAGCGCTCCAGGGTCAGGCGGGCGTTGGCCCAGTGGGGCTCGTCGCGGGCGATGGTGTGGGCGAAGGTGTGGCCCGAGCCCGGGGTCGCCTTGAAGCCGCCGTAGCACCAGCCCGCGTTCAGGTAGAGCCCGGGAATATCGGTCTTGGTGATGAAGGGCGAGCCGTCCATCGACATGTCCATCACCCCCGCCCATTGGCGCAGCAGCTTGACCCGGCCGAGGCAGGGCAGGATCTGCATGCAGGCGGCCATGACGTTCTGGTAGACCGGCAGGTTGCCCTTCTGGGCGTAGGAATTGTAACTGTCGAGGTCGCCGCCGAACACCATGCCGCCCTTGTCGGACTGGCTGATGTAGAAATGCCCGACCCCGCCGAAGACGATCACCTGATCGACGATCGGCTTGATCGGCTCGGAGACATAGGCTTGCAGCTTGTGGGTCTCGAGCGGCAGCTTGCCGAGCCCCGCCTTGTGCGCCAGCACCGAGGTGTGCCCGGCCACGGCGAGGCCGATCTTGTCGGCATAGATCTCGCCCGCAACACCATCGCGTCTGGTCTCGACCCCGATCAGCGCGCCGGCCCTGCGGATGAAGCCGGTGACCTCGCAGTTCTGGATGATGTCGATACCCAGCGCCGTGGCCGCCCGGGCGTAGCCCCAGTTGACCGCGTCGTGGCGCGCCGTGCCGGCACGCGGCTGCACATAGGCGCCGAAGATCTCGAAGCGGCCCTGGTCGTAATTGAGGTGCGGGATGCGGCGGCGCAACTCGGCCGGGTCCCAGAACTCGCCGTCGATGCCGTTGAGGCGCATCAGGTTGTAGCGCCGCGCCGTGGCGTCGCGCTCGGCGGCGCTGAACACCAGGCTGACATGCGCCCGCTGGCTGAACATCACGTTGAAGTTCAGCTCCTGGCTGAGGTTCTCCCACAGCTTCAGCGAGTGCTCGTAGAACTCGGTATTGCCCTCGATCATGTAGTTCGAGCGGATGATGGTGGTGTTGCGCCCGGCATTGCCGCCGCCGAGCCAGCCCTTCTCGATCACGGCGACGTTGGTGATGCCGTGCTCTTTCGCCAGATAGTAGGCGGTGGCGAGCCCGTGCCCGCCGCCGCCGACGATGATCACGTCGTAATGGCCTTTCGGTTCCGGGCGGCCCCAGACCGGCTTCCAGTGCGTCTGGCCGGTGAGCCCGCCCCAGAGCACCGCGAGGGCCGAATAGCGTTGCATCAGCCGCGCATCCTTTCCGCGTTGGCGTCCCAGATCGGCGCATGTTGCACCCGCGCCGGCAGTCGCTCGCCCAGCAGCTCGATCTGCCACGGGCCTTCGGCGTTG
>JACZTQ010000246.1 GCA_022573605.1 Pseudomonadota bacterium
CCCTACGGGGTGGCGCCGGGCCGGTGCGCCCGCCTATAACCCCCCCATGGAATTCACCGGCGAGATCGCGGAGATCCAGCAGCGGCTGGCCGCCAGCCACGAGATGGCGGTGCGCCGCAATGCGGTGTTGCAGGAACTGGCGCCGCGGCGCGGCGAGCGGGTGATCGAGGTCGGCTGCGGGGCCGGGTTGCTGCTGCGCGATATCGGGCTGGCGCTGGGGCCGCACGGGCTGGCCGCCGGGGTCGATATCTCGCCCGACCAGATCGCCGCGGCGGCGCGCGAATGCGCCGGCGTGCCGGCGGTCAAGCCGATGGTCTGCGATATCCGCGCGCTCGACTACCCCGACGGCGTGTTCGACGCCGCCGTCGCGGTGCAGGTGGTCGAGTATATCGAGGACGCGCCCGGCGCGCTGGCCGAGTTGCGCCGGGTGCTGAAGCCGGGCGGGCGTTTCCACTGCCTCGCCACCAACTGGGACAGCGCCTTCTGGCACGGGCCGGACGAGGCGCTGACGGCGGAGATCACGCAAGTCTGGGACGGCCACGCCCCCTGGCCCAACCTGCCCGCGCGCCTGCCGCCGATGCTGGCGCGCGCGGGCTTCGGCAAGATCCGCACCCTGCCGGTGCCGGTCGTCAACCCGGACCTGCACGAGAACACCTTCGCGTACTGGATCGCCCGGCTGATGGCGGCCTATGCGGTGGACCGGGGCGTCCCGGCCGCGCGGGCCGAAGCCTGGCTCGCCGCCCTTGACGCGGCCGACGCCGAGGGCGAGTTCTTCTTCTCGTCGGTGCCGATCCTGACCACCGCCATCGCTGCTTGAGGAGCGTCCCATGCATCCCAACCCCGCCTACCGGCGGCAGAGCCAGGCCGGTGCGCTCGACTTTGCCCGCGAGCGCGGCTTCGGCGCGCTGATTGTGGCCAGTTCGGGGGCCGGGCCGGACGAGGTGCTGGCCGCCCATCTGCCGTTCGTACTGGAGGGAGAGGTGCTGGCAGCGCATCTGGTGCGCTCGAACCCCTTGGCGCGGCTGTTGCGCGATGGCCCAACGGCGGCGCTGATGATGGTCACCGGGCCCGACGGCTACATCTCGCCGGACTGGTATGGCGAGCCCGACAGGGTGCCGACCTGGAACTACCTGGCGGTGCACCTGCGGGGCGAATTGCGGCTGATCGACGAGGCCGGGCTGCGCGCGCATCTCGATCGGCTGGCGGCGAATTTCGAGGCCCGGCTGGCGCCGAAGGCCCCGTGGAAGACGGACAAGATGACCCCCGACGTGCTGGCCAGGTTGCTGCGCCAGATCGTGCCGGTGGAGATGATTGTCGAGACCGTGGAGAGCACCTTCAAGCTGAACCAGAACGGCGCCGACAGCGCCCGGCTGGGCGCGGCGGCGGGGCTGGCGGCGGGCGGCACCCCGGGGCTGGAGACACAGGCTTTGGCGGCGCTGATGCGGGAGGTTGAAGGGCGGGAGTGATGGGTCGGGACGACGCCGGCGGACAATCATGTCCGCCCTACCGCCCCGCCCTAGCGCCCCGCCGTCTCCGGCCCCTCGCCGCCGATGCGGGTGCAGGCGTAGCCGATGACAAGGCCGACCACGACGCCCTCGGCGACGAACCAGAACGGCGAGGTGAACCGACTGCCGGGGCCGAGCAGCGCCACGCTGAAGGCCTGCAACTGGTCGTAGATCAGCAGCGTCAGCACGAAGTTCATCCAGGCCCCCAGCATGGGCGCCAGCAGCCACCAAGGCAGCGCCAGGCCCGGCGCCGGGCGCCGTTCGAAGGCCCCGAAGATGGCGATGATCGCCCCCAGCGTGGTGTACCAGAGCAGGAACCCCCAGCGCAGCGTCGGTCCGGCCTCGGGCAGCAGGTAGGGCACCATCAGGAACCCGGTCAGCCCGAAGGCGAAACCGATCGACTTGCCGACGGCGATGCGGGTGACCAGAGAGGGTTTTGCGAACATGCAGCGCTCCCGGGCTGCCGGCACCTCGGGTAAGTGCCGGCATCGGTCATTCTAGCACAGCCCCCGGGTGCGCGAATTGATCCATCGCTTGATGCGGGAACATGTCGCGGGCCGGCATCGCGGCGCGCGGCGGCCCAAGACCATTGGACCGGCCCCGAACTGGCGCTATAGAGGGCGCTCGAAATCCGGAGACAGTCATGGCGCGCATCCTCGTCACCTCGGCGCTTCCCTACATCAACGGCATCAAGCATCTGGGCAACCTGATCGGCTCGATGCTGCCGGCCGACGCCTATGCCCGCTATTGCCGCGCCCGCGGCCACGAGGTGCTGCTGATCTGCGCCACCGACGAGCACGGCACCCCGGCCGAGCTGGCCGCCGCCAAGGCCGGGCAGCCGGTGGCCGACTATTGCGCCGAGATGTGGGCGGTGCAAAAGCGCCTCGGCGAGGGCTTCCGGCTCTCGTTCGACTTCTTCGGGCGCTCGTCGTCGGCGCGCAACCACCAGCTGACCCAGCACCTGGCCGGGCGGCTGGCCGAGGCCGGGCTGATCGAGGAACGGGCCGAGAAACAGGTCTATAGCCAGGCCGACGGCCGCTTCCTGCCGGATCGCTATATCGAGGGCACCTGCCCGGAATGCGGCTACGCCCGCGCCCGCGGCGACCAGTGCGAGAACTGCACCAAGCAGCTCGACCCGACCGACCTGATCGAACCGCGCTCAGTGATCTCCGGCTCGACCGACCTCGAGGTGCGCGAGACCAGGCACCTCTACCTGAAGCAGTCGGCGATGCGCGAGCGGCTGAACGCCTGGATCGACGCGCAGGCCGACTGGCCGCTGCTGACCACCTCGATCGCCCGCAAATGGCTCAACGAGGGCGACGGGCTGCGCGACCGGGGCATCACCCGCGACCTCGACTGGGGCATTCCGGTCAGGCGCGGCAGCGAGGACTGGCCGGGGATGGCGGGCAAGGTCTTCTATGTCTGGTTCGACGCCCCCATCGAGTATATCGCCGCCACCGCCGAGTGGGCCGACGCGCAAGGGCTGGGCGACGAGGCCTGGCAGCGCTGGTGGCGCGAGGACCTGGGCGCGCACGACGTGCGCTACGTGCAGTTCATGGCCAAGGACAACGTGCCGTTCCACACGCTGAGCTTCCCGGTGACCCTGATGGGGGCCAATTTCGACGGCGCCGAGCCCTGGAAGCTGGTCGATTACATCAAGGGTTTCAACTGGTTGACCTACGAGGGCGGCAAGTTCTCGACCAGCCAGGGGCGCGGCGTGTTCATGGACCAGGCGCTCGACATCCTGCCCTCGGACTACTGGCGCTGGTGGCTGCTGGCCAACGCGCCCGAGGGCTCGGACAGCGACTTCACCTGGGCCGCCTTCCAGGGCGGCGTCAACAAGGACCTGGCCGACGTGCTGGGCAACTTCGTCAGCCGGGTGACCAAGTTCTGCCGGGCGAAATTCGGCGAGGCGGTGCCGGAGGGGGGCGAATACGGCGAGGCCGAGGCTGCGGTGACGGCGGAAATCGCCCGCCGGACAAAGGCTTACGAGGACCACTGGGAGGCGATGGAGATCCGCAAGGCGGCCGCCGAGCTGCGCGCGATCTGGGCCGCGGGCAACGAATACCTGCAGGCGGCGGCGCCCTGGGTGACGATCAAGCAGGACCCGGGGCGGGCCGCGGCCTCGATCCGGATGGGGCTGAACCTGATCCGGCTCTACGCCATCCTGTCGCGCCCCTTCGTGCCGGATGCCTCGGATGCGATGCTGGCGGCGCTGGGCGTAGAGGGCGACGCCGAGGCCTGGCCGGGGGACATCGGCGAGGCCTTGTCGGCGCTGCCGGCGGGGCATGGGTTCACGGTGCCTTCGAACCTGTTCGCGAAGATTTCGGACGATGCGCGCGAGGAAATGGAGGCGCGGTTCGCGGGGGAAAACGGCTGAGCCGGACGGCAAAATAACGGGCCCGCCTTGGGCCCGCTTTGGGCCCGATTTGGGCATGATTTGGGCCCGACATGGGCCCGACATGGGCATGATTTGGGCCCGACATGGGCGGGCCAATGAGCGTTCGGCCCGGAAGCCGCCGCGCGGGACACAATGGCGGCGCGGATCGGGGGTAATTGACCGGCGTCACGGGAGATTTGCCCGCCCTCGCAATCGCGGTTACCATTGCCGCGATATTGAGGGAGCCCGATTGTGCAAGACCCTGAGCAAAGCGACACGATCACCGGCGGATTGATTGACCTGCTGCGCGGCCGCGCGCGGCGGATGCGGTGGACGGCCTACGGCTTTATCGTGGCGATCATCGGGGTGATCTTGGCGGCCATCGTGCTCTACCAATATGTCCCGACACTGGTGACGGCGGAGTCGCTTGCCCGGGAGGAAGCCCGGCTCGAAGCTCTCCAGAAGCGCCTGGAGAAGCTGGACGAGGATATCCTTCAGGGAGAACAGAGCCGCGCCGCCCTGAAGGCCGATATCATCGAGCGAATCCGGCAACAGGAGACCCGGATTTTCGACCCGGTGCAGCGTGTTGAAGGCACCCTCCGCTCCGTCCACTTCATCGACCAGGCCGTTGGCTGGGCCGTGGGCGAGGGCGGCACCATCCTCGCCACCGGCGATGGCGGCCGGACATGGCAGGCGCAGCAGAGCGGGACCGGGGAACGCCTCTACGCCGTCCAGTTCGTCGACCAGGCCGTTGGCTGGGCCGTGGGCCGGAGCGGCGCCATCCTCGCCACCAGCGATGGCGGCCAGACCTGGCAGGCGCAGAAGAGCCCGACCGGGGTAAACCTCTGGTCCGTCCAGTTCCTCGACCAGGCTGTTGGGTGGGCCGTGGGCTATGGCGGCATCATCCTCGCCACTACCGATGGCGGGCAGAACTGGCAGGCGCAGAGAGCCCCGATCGACGAGCACCTCCACTCGGTCCAGTTCATCGACCAAGCCAACGGATGGGCCGTGGGCAACAGCGGCACCATCCTCGCCACCACCGATGGCGGGCAGAACTGGCAGGCGCAGGAAGCCCCGACCAGCGAAGACCTCAGGTCGGTCCAGTTCGTCAACCA
>JACZTQ010000016.1 GCA_022573605.1 Pseudomonadota bacterium
CGGATCGCCCGGATGGGCGGCGCGGTATTGCCAGAAGGTCTCGCCGGTGCCGGCCCGGCGGCGGCCATGCACCCCGGTGACCAGGCCGGCGGCGAGGCGGTCGGCCTCGACCAGCAACGGTGGCAGGGTGCCGGAGATGCGCTCGGCATCCCGGCGCAGCCACCCGGCGCGGTCGCGCGCCCCCCGTGCCGCCGCCACATTGGCCATCAGGCGGCCTCCTCCAGCGCCGTTTTGGCGAGCAGATCGTCGATCACCCCGGTGATGGTCGCGCCCTCGGCCCGGGCCGCGAAGGTCAGGGCCAGGCGGTGGGTCAGCGCCGGGTGGGCCAGCGCCACGACATCGGCGACCGAGGGCGCCAGCCGCCCGGCGATCAGGGCGCGGGCCCGGGACGCCAGCATCAGCGCCTGCGCCGCGCGCGGGCTGGGCCCCCAGGCGAGCCGCTCGCGCGCCACCTCCATGCTCTCCGGGCCGTCGGGCCGGGCCGAGCGGACCAGGGTCAGGATCGCCTCGAGCACCCGCTCGCCCACCGGGATCCGGCGCACCAGGCGTTGCAGCGCCAGCAGGCTCGCGGCGTCGAGCACCGGCTCGGCGATCTCCTCGTCGATGCCGGTGGTGGTCAGCACGATGTCGCGCTCCTCGTCGCGCGAGGGGTAGTCGATGTCGATCTGCAACAGGAAGCGGTCGAGCTGGGCCTCGGGCAGCGGGTAGACGCCCTCCTGCTCGATCGGGTTCTGGGTCGCCAGCACATGGAACGGGCGGGCCAGCTTGCGGTTTTGGCCGGCGATGGTGACCTCGCCCTCCTGCATCGCCTGCAACAGCGCCGACTGGGTGCGCGGGCTGGCGCGGTTGATCTCGTCGGCCATCAGCAGTTGGGTGAACACCGGCCCCTCGATGAAGCGGAAGGCGCGCGAGCCGTCCGGCCCCTCCTCGAGCACCTCGGAGCCGAGGATGTCGGCCGGCATCAGGTCGGGGGTGAACTGGATCCGGTTGGTGTCGAGCCCCAGCACGATGCCGAGCGTGGCGACCAGCCGGGTCTTGGCCAGCCCCGGCACCCCGACCACCAGCGCATGACCGCCCGACAGGATCGCCGTCAGCGCCAGGTCGACGACCTCGGCCTGACCGACGATGCGCCGGGAAATCTGCGCCTTCACCCGCGCCAGCGTCTCGCCGGCCTGCTCGATCTGCTCGATTGGGTCGTTCTTGTCTTCCGGCATGGCGTCCAGTGCCCCTTTTGGGTGTCAATTCCAATTCCTTTGCATACCATAAGTTATGTTGGGCGAGGGAAAGGCAACAGGTGGGCATGATGACACAAAGAAATTCGGGGCAGACCAAATCCGCGAACCTGCCCGACCCGGGCGCCGCCGACAGCCTGGCCAAGGCGGTCAGCCAGGCCGCCAAGGGCAAAAAGGGCCCGCCCCCGGTCCATTTGTGGAACCCGCCCTATTGCGGCGATCTCGACATGCGGATCGCGCGCGACGGCATGTGGTGGTATCTCGGCACGCCGATCGGGCGGCTGGAGATGGTGCGTCTGTTCGCCTCGGTGCTGAAGCTGGAGGACGGCAAGTATTTCCTCGTCACCCCGGTCGAGAAGATCGGCATCCGGGTCGATGACGCCCCCTTCGTCGCGGTGGACTTTACCGTGGCGGGCGAGGGCGAGGCGCAGGTTCTCACCTTCGAGACCAATGTCGGTGATTTCACCGCAGCCGGGCCGGACAACCCGATCCGGGTGGTGCGCGACGAGGAGACCGGCGAGCCGTCGCCCTATGTGCATGTGCGGCGCGGGCTGGAAGCGCTGATCGACCGCAAGAGCTTCTACCGGCTGGTCGAGATCGGCGAGCACCGCGAGGTCGAGGGGGAACGCTGGTTCGGGGTGTGCTCGGGCGGCGCGTTCTTCGCCATCATCCCGAGCGTGGAAATGGAGGTTTAGCGACCGGTTCCGGGGCTTTTCCCGGTGGCCGGGGAGGGTGCTCAACCAGTGGCGCGCGGGAGCAGGTGATGGCGGCGGCAAAGGCACTGCCCGGCTGGCGGCACGCGGCGCTGGCGCTGCTGATCGCGCTCGCGGGGGCCGCGGCGCTCCAGGCCATGGGGCGATTGGCGATCTGCGCCTGCGGCACGGTCAAACTATGGCACGGGGTGACCTATTCGTCGGAGAACTCGCAGCACCTGATCGATTGGTATTCACCGAGCCATGTGCTGCACGGGCTGCTGTTCTACCTGGCGCTGCACTGGCTCCGGCCGCGCTGGCGCCTCGGCCCGCGCATCGTCGCCGCCACCTTGATCGAGACCGCATGGGAGATCGTCGAGAACACCGACGCGATGATCGAACGCTAACGTCGGGCCACCATCGCGCTCGACTATTTCGGCGACAGCATTGTCAACTCGAGCGCCGACATCGCGATGATGTGGCTGGGCTTCGTGATGGCCGCCGAGCTGGTTGTCGGGCTGATGATCCGCGACGGGCTCACGCTGAACGTGGTGATGCTGCTCTGGCCGCTCGAGGCGATCCTGACCTGGCAGCGGGGTGGGTGTAGCAGCGGGGCTCGGCGCCGACAGCCGCCGAACATCGCCTCGGTGCCGGCAAAGGTCCTTCAGATAGGCCTCGAGCCCGTCGAAGAAAAATGCTACCGGCACATCCAGCGCCGCCGCGATGTCCTCCATGCGGCTGGCGCAGATACGGCTGGCTCCGGCCTCGTATTCGTGGATTTGCTGGAACCTGATCCCGGTCTTGCCGCCGAGCTGGCGCTGGGTCATGTCCCGCATCCAACGGCACTGGCGGACCCTCCGTCCGACATGGATATCTACTGGATGGTTCATCACTCGGTTGTCCTCGTTGCTCCGGTCGCCCATGACCTGCTAGTGGTTTGAATCCGATATTTCGATCCCGAAATGTCGGGTCACCCCACTAGGTTCCCCTCTTGATGTGGTTTGATTTTCCGAAGCAAAACAACCCGCCTGTCGGCGGACTGTTTTGTTTCGCTCAAACCACTCGCAAGACCTGACTCTCCCACACATGAACAACACGCCTGGCGCCAATATCTTTCAACTGCTCATGACTATTCAACTCTACGTTGTTACTTCCGGAGAAAATTCGGAGTGTTTTTAAGTAATGGCCGATCCTCGGGCGGCTTCCAAACACTTTTGCGGCCGTGCCGGAACCCGTCCGAACGCCGGCAACAGAGGCCCGCTTCGGGCTGGAACCGCAACCCGGCCGTAGTGGTTTGACCGAAACAAAACAGTCCGCCGACAGGCGGGTTCCTGGTGCTGGACCCGCTGCCCGGCGCCGATGGCGCGGCGCTGGCGGCATCGATCAAGACCACGGTTGTCGCCAACCAGGGCGTGTCGTTCGTGATCGGCGGGAGCTACGGTCCGGTGGAGCAACAGGCCGGCAAGGTTCCCGCCCTCGGCGAGATTCCGTTGCTGGGCAGTATGTTCCGCACCAGGGTCGGCGACGCCCACGTGAAAAACGATGCCCTGCTGATTCTCGTCACCCCGCACCTGATCGATCTCGACTGACCGTTTTTGCCCGTGACGAAATCCGCTGTCGCGGATTTTGGAACAGGCGCATAAAACCGCAGCTTTTGGATCGGGCGCAAAAGACCCGCGCGCTTGAAGTCCCCGCCCGCGCGGTGCATCTATCGCCAATGCCCCTGACCCTCACCCATATCCGGGCCGCGCTGGCCCTGCCGCCGCTGGGCGAGCGCTCGGATTTCGACCTCGACCCCGACGCCAGGGCGGCGCTGATGCCGGGGCTTGCGCAGCGCCCGGCGGCGGTGCTGTGCGGGCTGGTCGAGCGCGCCGAGGGGCTGCAGGTGGTGCTGACCAAACGCGCCGCGCACCTCAACCGGCACGCCGGCCAGGTCGCCTTCCCCGGCGGCAAGATCGACAGCCTCGACCCCTCGCCGCTGGCCGCCGCCCTGCGCGAGGCCAACGAGGAGATCGGGCTCGGCGCCGGCCAGGTCGAGATCCTCGGCGCGCTCGACCCCTACCAGACCTCGACCGGGTTCCGGGTCAGCCCCTTTGTCGGCGTCATCGACCCGCGCTGGCGGCCCGTGCCCGACCCGGACGAGGTCGAGGAGGTGTTCGAGACCCCGCTCGATTTCCTCATGGACCCGGCCAACCGGGTGCGCCACCACCACGACCGCTGGGCCAGGCGCAGCCATTACTACGCCATGCCGTGGGGCGATTATTACATCTGGGGCGCCACCGCGGGCATGCTGAAGGGCCTGAGCGACCGGCTGGCGGCGCTGGCCGCCGAGGGCGCGCTCTGATGCGGCTGGAGGCGGACTGGCTGGCCTCGGCCCCGCTGCGCGCCGTGCTCGACGCGCTGGATGGTCCAGGGAACGACACCGTGTTCTTCGTCGGCGGCTGCGTGCGCAACACGCTCTTGGGCCAGCCGGTCGCCGATATCGACCTGACCACGCCGATCGAGCCGGGCGAGGTGACGCGCCGGCTGGAAGCGGCCGGGCTGAAGGCGGTGCCGACCGGCATCGAGCACGGCACGGTGATGGCGGTCTCGGGCGGCGAGGGCTTCGAGATCACCACCTTTCGGGCCGACGTGGCGACCGACGGGCGCCGCGCCACGGTGCGCTTCTCGACCGACATCGCCGTAGACGCGGCCCGGCGCGACTTCACCATGAACGCGATCTATGCCGACCCGGCGGGCGAGATCGTCGATCCGCTGGGCGGGCTACCGGACCTGCTGGCCCGGCGCATCCGCTTCATCGGCGAGCCCCGCGACCGGATCCGCGAGGATTACCTGCGCATCCCGCGGTTCTTCCGCTTCACCGCCTGGTATGGCGAGGCCAGGCACGGAAATGGCGGCATCGAGCCCGAGGGGCTGGCCGCCTGCGCCGAGTTGGCCGAGGGCATCGACGGGCTGGCGCGCGAGCGCATCGGGGCCGAGATGAAAAAGCTGCTGGCCGCGCCCGATCCCGCGCCCGCGGTGGCGGCGATGGCGGCGTGCGGCGTGCTGGCGCGTTGTCTGCCGGGGGCGAGTGCGGCGTTGCTGGCGCCGCTGGTCGATTTGGAGGGAAAGGCGGGGGTCGGGGCCGACTGGATGGCCCGGCTGACGGCGCTCGGGGCCGAGAACCCGGCGCGCACCCTGCGCCTCAGCCGGGCCGAGGCCAAGGGCTTGGCCGTTATCCGCGCCCTTCTCGCGGCGCCCGTTCCGGTCGCCATCGCCGCCCATCGCCACGGGGCGCGGGCGGCGCAGGCGATGGCGCTGCTGCGCGCCACCAAGGGAGATAGCGGCGGGGATGCGGGCGGGCTGGCAAGCCTGCAAACCGAGATCGCGCGCGGCGCCGGGGCGGAGTTTCCGCTGCTCGCCGCCGATCTGATCGCCGCTGGCATTCGACCCGGCCCGGCGCTGGGCGTGGCGCTCGAAGCCGCCCGGACCCGGTGGCTCGACAGCGATTTTGCGCTGGACAAGGGGGAACTTCTGGCCGGCGCGCTGGGTGAAGGCTTCGATCCGGGCGCCGGGTAGGGTGCGTGCTTGCACGCACCGTCGGGACGCGCCTGGCGGCGCCGCCGCTGCCTCCCCCCCGACCCCTTCTCCGGGGCTTACGCGGCCGCGCCTGCGGCCACGGTCCCCTGCGAAGCCCAGAGGGAGTGGGGGGCGAAATCGGCGGGGGTAGCGCTTCCGCCGCTTCCGGGGGGCGCGACGCAGGAGTCTTCGAAGATGATAAGCGATATCACCGCAGCCCCAGCCGCCGGGCCTCGCCCCGCCACCACCCATCCGCCGCCAGCGCCCGGCGCAGCGGCGTGTCGGTCGCCGCCGGGGCCTGCTCGATATAGCGCACCGCCTGGTCCAGGCTGTCGCCGCTCAGCGCCCGCAGATAGCCGATCGCCCGCGGCACCGAGAACGCCTCGCCCAGGTGGTCCTCGAAATTCGACGCCAGACCGGTCCAGACCGCCCCCGCCCAGCCCCCGGCCAGGCACCACCGGCGCACCTCCTCGACAACCTCCGGGATGGTTCCGCTGGTGTGCCCGCTGGCCAGGCAGACCGCGCCGATGCGCGCCTCCGGCGCCCGCTCGCGCCGGGCCAGGTCGGTCACCGCCGCGCCGATCCCGTCCCGGACCGACGCAATCGCACTGGTGGCGCAGCCGACCCCGTGCACCGCATCGAGGCAGACCACCAGCGCGCCGTTGCGCTTCGGGCTGACCCGGGTGAATTCCAGCGCCAGCGCCGGCCCGGCGCCGATCGCCCAGCCGCCCCGCACCTGGGGGGCGAGGTCGTCCAGGTCCCAGATCAGCGAGCCCCAGCCGAGGATGGCGTAGCCGTTCATTCGCCCGGCGCATCGGCGGGGGCTTGCGCCCGGTCCCGGGGGCCGTAATCGCGGATCACGCCGGCCACCCGCAGGCGGTAGTCCTTGAAAATCCCGCCCCGGCCGGCCGCCTGGGCCAGCCGGTGCTCCGGGTGGTTGCGCCAGACCGCCACCGCCGCCTCGTCGCGCCAGAAACTCAGCGACAACAGCTTGCCGGGGGTGGTCAGGCTCTCGAAGCGCTCGATCGAGATGAAACCGTCCATCCCCTCCAGTTCCGGCCGCAGCCGCGCGGCATGGTCGAGATAGGCGTCGCGCGCGCCCTCGGCGGGCTGGACCTCGAAGATGATGGCGATCATTCCCTGTCCTCCCAGTCGATCGGGTCGAACTGCGCCCCGCCGTAGGTTTGCTCCACGGGTTGCAGCTCGATGGTCGAGACGTTGACATGCGCCGGCGCCGAAACCGCATAGAGGATCGCCCCGGCGATATCGTCCGGGCTGATCTCGCGAATGCCGGTGTTCTTGATCCGGTCGCGCGCCGCCGGGTCCGCCACGGCGGCGTCGTAGAACTCGGTCGCGACCCGGCCGGGGCAGATCTCGGTCACCCGGATACCGGTGCCGCGCAGCTCCAGGCGCAGGTTCTGGCTCAGCAGGCGGATCGCCCCCTTCGAGGCGCCGTAGACCGCCGAGACCAGCGGGTAGAGCCCGGCCACCGAGCCGAGATTGACCACATGCCCGCGCCCGCGCGCGATCATGCCGGGAAGCGTCAGGCGCAGGAGCTCCAGCACGGCGGTGACATTGGTGTCGATGGTCCGGGCAATGTCCTCGCGGCTGGCGGTGACGAGCCCGGTGATCCCGGCCCCGAGCCCGGCGTTGTTGACCAGCAGGTCCGGCGCCAGCCCGGCCATCAGCCGCGCCAGCGCCGCGCCGTCGCGGATGTCGAGGGCGTGGGGCACACACCCGGTCTCGTCCGCCAAAGCCTCGAGCCGCGCCGCCCGGCGGGCCAGGGCGTGGACCTCCCAGCCGTTGGCGGCGAGCCTGCGCACCACCGCCGCGCCGATCCCGGACGAGGCGCCGGTGACGAGGGCGGTTCCCTTGGCGGTCATGTCGTCCTCCCCAGGATGTTTCCCGTTCGGATAAAATCGGCGCCCAACGGGTCATTGCCGGGCTTGACCCGGCAATCCAGTCTTTGGGTCAGCGGTTAAGAACTGGATGCCCGGATCAAGTCCGAGCATGACATGGTTGCAAGGACTGGAACAGGCTCCCAATCCCTCACGGCCACCTCACCACCGGCGGCAGGCTCATCAGCACCGCCTCGGGGTTATGCCCGGTCTCCAGCCCGAACCGCGTGCCCCGGTCGTAGACCAGGTTGAACTCGGCGTAGCGGCCCCGCCGGATCAACTGCCATTCGCGGTCGGCCTCGGTCCAGTCCTCGGCCATGTGCCGCCGGGTGAGCGGCAGGAAGGCGTCGAGGAAGGCCCGGCCGACGTCCCTCGTGAAGGCGAAATCGGCCTCCCAGTCGCCGGTGCAATGGTCGTCGTAGAAGATGCCGCCCACGCCGCGCGCCTCGCCCCAGTGGCGGATCATGAAATACTCGTCGGCCCATTGCTTGAAGCGGGGGTAATAGGCCGGGTCGTGGCGGTCGCAAGCGGTCTTCAGCACGTTGTGGAAGAACTCCGTGTCCTCGTCCACCGGCACCATCGGGGTTAGGTCGGCGCCGCCGCCGAACCACCAGGCGCCGGGGGTCCAGAACATCCGCGTGTTCATGTGCACGGCGGGGCATTTCGGCGAGCGCATATGGGCCACCAGCGAGATGCCCGAAGCCCAGAAGCGCGGATCCTCGGCCAGGCCGGGGATCTCGCGGCGCGCGCTCAGCGAGCGCCGCGCCCGCTCGCCGAGCGCGCCAAAGACGGTGGAGACGTTGACCCCGACCTTCTCGAAGCAGCGGCCCTCGCGCAGGACGGACATCACACCGCCACCCTGATCTCCCTCGCCCTCACCCGCGCGCCGGGTTTGCTTGCGCTGGAAGCGTCCAGCGGGCAGGTGGGCGTGGGGGCCGGTGGTCTGACCATCCTCCAACACCTCGAAGGCGGCACAGATACTGTCGCGCAACTCGGCGAACCAGGCGCTCGCCCGTGCTTTCTCGGTTTCCATCTCCTGCATCGCACCCGCCTTGCCTTGTGGCATTCCTGCATCGCGCCCTGACATACCGGCCTCGGCGGCCGCTGGGCAAGCGATGCTTGCTCGACCCGGCCCGCGTTTCGCGCTATGCACCGCCCCACGGAACCGGGAGATACCGATGTTGAGGCTCAGTTACGCCTGCACCATACCTAGCTGAATAGCGCCCCCCGGCGCTTTTCGCAGGCCCACGCCATGAGGCGTGCGCCGGTGCGGCTCGAGCCCTCCGTTATCTCCCCTTACGCTCCCAGGATGCCGTTATGTTCCGCTTCTTCGAAAACCTGATCGATCCCTATCAGCCCTATGACGAGACTGCCGAGTTTCCCGACCGGCTGCTCGCGTTCTACCTGCGGTTCCTGTGGCCGGCGCGCCGGGTGCTTGCCGCATCGATGCTGTTCGCGCTGATTTTCGCGCTCGGCGAGGCGGCGCTGGCGCGCTTTGCCGGGCAGCTTGTCGACCTGCTGACGGTGGCCGATCCGGCGACCGTCTGGGCCGATCACTGGCCCACCTTTCTGGTCATGGCGGCGGTGGTTTTCGTGCTGCTGCCGGGGGTGCAGGTGTTCGAGGCCATCGTCTCGCACCAGGGTTTCTACGCCCAGATGGGCGCCCTGATCCGCTGGCGCACCCACCGCAAGATGCTGCGCCAGTCCCTGAGCTTCTTCACCGACGATTTTGCCGGCCGGATCGCCAACAAGCAGATCCAGCTCGCCCCGGCGCTGAACGATTCGGTGTATCAGATGATCTCGGAGATCTGGTACGCCCTGATCTTCCTGATCGGGGCCGCGGCGATCCTGGCCGAGACCGATCCGCGCCTGCTGATCCCGCTCGGGCTGTGGTTCGCCGGCTACCTCGCCATCGCCCGCGGGTTCATCCCCGGGATCACCCGGCTCGGCCGGGACGTGGCCGCGGCGCGCTCCACCCTGGCCGGGCGCATCGTCGACAGCTATGCCAACATCCAGACCGTGAAACTGTTCGCCCATGCCGAAGGCGAGGAGGACTATGCCCGCCAGGCCATGGAGGATTTCCGCTGGACCTTCGCCCGCCAGCTCCGGCTGTTCACCTGGCTCACGATGGCGATGGCGGCGCTCTCGACCCTGCTGATCGGCGGCGTCATGGGGTACGCCATCTGGCTCTGGTCGCTGGGCGCGATCAGTGTCGGCGCGATCGCCGCGGCGGCGGCGCTGGTGCTGCGGCTCAACGGCATGGTCGACTGGATCATGTGGACCCTGACGACGCTGTTCCAGAACATCGGCACGGTGCAGGAGGGCATGGAGACGGTCTCCCAGCCGCTGCGCCTCAAGGACCGGCCCGGCGCCGCGGCGCTGGAGCTGACCACCGGCGAGGTGCGCTTCGAGCGCGTCACCCATCTTTACGGGCGGGGCGCCGGCGGCGGGGTCTGCGACATCGACCTGACGGTCGCCGGCGGCGAGCGGGTCGGGCTGGTCGGGCGCTCGGGGGCGGGCAAGTCGACCCTGGTCAACCTGGTGCTGCGCTTCTTCGACCCCGACGACGGCCGGGTGCTGATCGACGGCCAGGACCTGGCCGCGTGCCGCCAGGAGAGCGTGCGGGCGCGGATTGCCATGGTCACCCAGGATACCGCCCTGCTGCACCGCTCGATCCGCGACAACATCCGCTACGGCCGGCCCGAGGCCAGCGAGGAGGAAATCTGGGACGCGGCGCGCCGGGTGCGGGCCGACGAATTCATCCCCGCGCTTGTCGACCAGCTCGGCCGCACCGGCCTGGACGCCCATGTGGGCGAGCGCGGGGTGCGGCTCTCGGGCGGCCAGCGCCAGCGGGTGGCGCTGGCCCGCGCGGTCTTGAAGGACGCGCCGATCCTGATCCTCGACGAGGCCACCTCGGCGCTGGATTCGGAGGTCGAGGCGGCGATCCAGGACTCGCTCGAGGAGCTGATGGCGGGCAAGACGGTGATCGCCATCGCCCATCGCCTGAGCACCATCCAGCGCCTGGACCGGATCGTGGTGCTCGACGACGGGCGCATCGTCGAGGAAGGCAGCCATATGGAGCTGCTGGCCGCCGAGGGCCTCTACGCGCGGCTCTGGGCGCGCCAGTCGGGCGGGTTCATCGACCGGGAGGCGGCGGAGTGAAGCGGTTGCCTCCCCTCGAAGCGACCGGAACCCGCCCGCCGCCATCGCCCCCCGGCTCTCGGCCATCCGGCGCATGGACCGGATCGAGGGCGCTGGCGTTGCGATCCTTCAGGGTTCCGGGGAGAACCGGATGAACAGTCACAAGAATGCCCGTCGCAGGCATCATGGCCGGGCGGAACTTGTGCGCCGCCTGCTTGTCGAAGGCCGGACGGCCAGCCGGATCGCCGCGGCGCCCGGTCTCTATCGTGCCCGCGGCGGCCCGGAACGCGCCGGTTTGCGCGGCGCCGTCAGGGGCCGCCCTGGTTCTCCAGCTTCGCGCTGGCCCGCTTGACCGCGGCCTCGAGCCTGGCCTCGAAGCCCCGAAGGTTGTTCTTCGGCTCCTGGTAGAAGGCGCTCAGCTTGATCGCATTGAGCAGCAGCCAGGTCACCAGGCGCCCGCCGGGGCGCATCGGCCGGTTGAAGTCGAGCAGCAGGACCACCCGCTCCTCGTCGGAATCGTTCCAGACCTCGTGATCGTAGAAATCGTCGATCACGAACACCTTGCCGTTCTCCCAGTTCATGAACTGGTCGCCGACCCGGATGCGGCACTTTTCGTGCTCCTCGGGGATGATCAGGCCCAGATGGGTGCGCAGGATGCCCTTGGTCACGCCGGTATGGGCCGGGATGTGATAGCCCGGCGCCAGGATCGAGAAAAACGCCGTGTGGATCTTCCCGGCGCGCTCGATGATATCGGCGGTGACCGGCGCCAGCTTGCAGTTGGTCTCGAGCTTCTTGCCGAAGCCGTAAAGGAAATGGGTCTTCCAGTTATCCGCCGTGGAGATGCGGTACTGGTCGGGCGATACGTCATGGAAACCCGGTAGAATGTCGCGGAACTTCAACACCTCGCGGACCTCGGCCTGGATCTCCTCCCAGCGGTCCTCGAATTCCTTCAGGAAGGGAAAGTGCTCGTTGCCGACAAACGGGGTGTCGGGCACCAGGCCCTGGCGCGCCTGATAGGCCGCGACCCAGCGCGTCAGCCGCTTGCCGTACCGCTTCACCCGGCGCCGGAGCGGGCGGTTCAGGGTCGCCGGTTTCGGGGGCTTGTTCGGTTTGGAGACTTGAGCCAATGCGTCTGTCATGACAGTCATGTCCTTCCTGTTGCCTGGCCTGTTGCCTGGTTGATCGCGCCGCGCCCGCCGGCGCCGGTCCCGCGAGAGCGGCCGGCTCCACGACCGTATGCCGGGGATGTTCCATCGTGCCCGGTGGCTCGTCCGGCGCCGTGGATGTCACCGGCCACCGATGCCATGGTGATTTCCATCTCTCCACCGTATTCGCCCGAGTCGATGGGGCCGATGCCCGGCCCCGCCGGTCACGGCTGGCCGCGCGGTATCACGAAGCGGCACACCCTTCGTTGATCCAGATCAACCGCGGCTCGCTCTCCCCGCCCCGTCGAGGGGCTGGCGGCCGGGAGCGGGCTTGCGCCCCGAATCTCCGCCAGGCGCGCGGGCGCCGGCGGGCAGCCGGAAAATTTCGGTTTGACTCAGGCCAATGATCTCCCTTCAGATGGCGTCCCTGAATCGGTGGTATCGAGGGGGGTTTCGGGTGAAGGCGAAAAACAGCACAGCGTCGCGTCCGGTGTTCGTCACCGGCGCCACCTCGGGTATCGGACTGGCAACGGCGCGGCTGCTGGCCGGCGAGGGCTACCGGGTGTTCGCCGGCGCCGAGCCGGGAGCGGACTCCGCCGGTCTCGAAGGGAGCGGGGCGGAGCTTGTCGAGATCGACGTGACCGATGCCGCCAGCCTTGCCGCCGCCCGCGACAGCGTCCGGGCGCGGTTGGGCGAGACACCGCTGTGGGGGCTGGTCAATTGCGCCGGCGTGATGGCCGCGGGCGCGGTCGAAATGGTCGATATCGACGAGGTGCGCCACCTCTTCGAGGTCAACGTGATCGGCGTTTTCGCTTCCTGCCAGACCTTCCTGCCGCAGATTCGCGCGGCAAGGGGCAGGATCGTCAATATCAGTTCGTTGTCCGGGCTTCTCGCGGTTCCCTTCCTCGGCCCCTACTGCGCCTCGAAGGCCGCGATCGAGTCCCTGTGCGACACCATGCGCCGCGAGCTTCAGCCCCTCGGCGTCGACGTGATCGCCATCCAACCCGGCGCCACGCGCACCGCCATGTGGGGCAAGGCGGAAGATATCGACCTCGCTCCCTACCAGGGCAGCGGCTATGAAGCCGCCGTCGCCAGGGTCCAGCGCAAGGCGGTAAAAAAGGCTCGCAAGAAGGGCCAGCCGCCGCTGCACGTCGCCCAGGCGGTTCTGCGCGCTCTCACCGCCGAGCCCGCGCCGTCGCGGATTCGGGTGCAGCGCAAGCTTTCCTCGCGCCTGATGTATTCGCTGCTGCCGCTGCTGCCGGACCGCTTCGTCGATCGCAAGGTGGCGCAAAAAGTCTGGCGCAAGTGAGCCATGGCCTGTCCCGCGGGCCAGGGGTACGCGTAGGGTGCGCATTCTGCGCACCATCGCTGCGCCCAACCCGGTCGAACGGTGCGCAAAATGCGCACCCTGCGCGCCGCCCCTTCCCTCATCCGTCCCGCCCCGCTACATATCGCGCCCGACCCAATTCCGCAGGACCAACATGGCGCGCAGACACAAAGGCAACCCGATCAACGGCTGGGTCGTCATCGACAAGCCCGCCGGCGTGACCTCGATCCAGGCCCTGGCCAAGGCCCGCTGGGCCTTCCGCGCCGGCAAGGCGGGACACGCCGGCACCCTCGATCCGCTCGCCACCGGGGTGCTGGCGATCGCCTTCGGCGAGGCCACCAAGACCGTGGCGCTGGCCCAGGAGGGGCTGAAAACCTACCGCTTCACCATCCGCCTCGGCCAGGCCACCGACACCGACGACGCCGAGGGCGAGGTCATCTCCACTTGCCGCCACCGCCCGACCGACGCCGAAATCGAGGCCGCCCTGCCCGCCTATACCGGCGACATCGAGCAGGTGCCGCCGCAGTTCTCGGCCGTCAAGGTGGCCGGCGAGCGGGCCTACGATCTGGCCCGCGACGGCGTCGCCCTCGACCTCGCCGCCCGGCCGCTCCATGTCGCCAGCCTCCGCCTGACCGCCCGGCCCGACCCCGACCATGCCGAGCTCGAGATGGTCTGCGGCAAGGGCGGCTACGTGCGCGCGATCGCCCGCGACCTGGGCCGCGATCTGGGCTGTCACGCCCATGTGACCATGTTGCGCCGGCTGGCCAGCGGCGGATTTACCATTCACCATGCGATTTCCTTTGAAATGCTCGACGAAATCCGCCATAGGGGCGGCTCCGAGCATCTGCTGCCGATCTCGACCGGGCTGGACGACATCCCGGCTCTGGCCGTTTCGGCGGCGGCGGCGGCCAGACTCCGTCAGGGGCAGGCCGTTCCGGTGCCGGCAATCGACCTGGAATACGGCGACATCGCCTGGGCGAGCCTCGAGGGCCAGCCCGTCGCGATCGGCGCCGTAAAAGCAGGCCGGTTGCATCCGGACCGGGTGTTCAATCCGGAGATTTGAGAGAGGAGACCCCGATGTCGGTAACGCCCGAACGCAAGCAGGAACTGATCAAGGAATTCGCCACCAAGGACGGCGACACCGGCTCGCCCGAAGTCCAGGTTGCGATCCTCACCGAACGGATCGTCAACCTGACCGAGCACTTCAAGACCAACAAGAAAGACAACCACTCCAGGCGCGGCCTGCTCAAGATGGTGGCCCTGCGGCGCAAGCTGCTGGACTACACCAAGAGCAAGGACGAGGAGCGTTACAAGACGCTGATCGGCCGCCTCGGCATCCGCCGCTGAGGCCGCGGCGACAACGGCGCGCGCCACCTGGTGCGCGCTTTTCCGCATCCAGATCACCAGGGGCTGGCCTGCGGGCCCCGCGTCACGCCAACAGGGTGGACGCCAAACGCGGGCATCACGTCCGTTCGCCTCCTCCCCCGACCCCGGGTCGATGCGTTGGGATCATTGAAATCGGGGTCCATCCCGGATGATGGGATGTTGCACGGCCGCCGCCATCCGGGCGGGCGCCCGTTGGAGAGGAAAACGGAATGTTCAATATCGTCACCAAATCGATCGAGTGGGGCGGCGAGACGCTGACCCTCGAGACCGGCAAGATCGCCCGCCAGGCCGACGGCGCGGTGCTCGCCACCTGTGGCGAGACCACGGTGCTGGCCGCCGTGGTGTTCGAGAAGAAGCCCAAGTCCGGCTTCGACTTCTTCCCGCTCACCGTTCACTACCAGGAAAAATACTACGCCGCCGGCAAGATCCCGGGCGGCTTCTTCAAGCGCGAGGCGCGCCCGACCGAGAAGGAGACGCTGACCTCGCGCCTGATCGACCGGCCGATCCGGCCGCTGTTCGTGCCCGGCTTCAAGCACGAGACCCAGGTCGTCTGCACCGTGCTGAGCCACGATCTCGAGAACGACCCGGACGTGGTCGCGATGATCGCCGCCTCGGCGGCGCTGACCATCTCGGGGGCGCCCTTCCGGGGGCCGATCGGCTGCGCGCGGGTCGGCTTCATCGATGGCGCGTATCGGCTCAACCCGTCGATCGACGACACCAAGGATGCTTCGTGCCGCCTGAACCTGGTGCTGGCCGGCACCAAGGAGGCGGTGATGATGGTCGAGTCGGAGGCCTATGAGCTGTCCGAGGCCGAGATGCTCGGCGCCGTCACCTTCGGCCACGACGCCATGCAGCCGGTGATCGACCTGATCGTCGATCTCGCCGAGGCGGCGGCCAAGGAGCCCTTCGACTTCCAGCCCGCCGACACCACGGCGCTCGCCGCCCGGGTCAAGGAGCTGGGCGAGGGCGCCATGCGCGCGGCGTTCGGTATCACCGACAAGCAGCAGCGCCAGAGCGCCATCGCGGCGGCCCGCGCCACCATCCTGGAAGGGCTGACCGAGGACGAGGCCGAAGACGAGTCCGCGCTCAAGGACTGCTTCAAGGGGCTCGAGTCGGAGGTTGTGCGCGGCGACATCCTGTCGTCCGGCCGGCGCATCGACGGGCGCGACCTGACCACGGTGCGCCCGATCGTCTGCGAGCCCGGCCTGCTGCCCCGCACCCACGGCTCGGCGCTGTTCACCCGCGGCGAGACCCAGGCTCTGGTGGTGACCACGCTGGGCACCGGCGACGACGAGCAGATGATCGACGCGCTCGAGGGCACCTACCGCTCGAACTTCATGCTGCACTACAACTTCCCGCCCTACTCGGTGGGCGAGGCGGGCCGGATGTTCGGCCCCGGCCGGCGCGAGATCGGCCACGGCAAGCTCGCCTGGCGGGCCTTGCAGGCGGTGCTGCCGGCATCGACCGATTTTCCCTACACCATCCGCATCGTCTCGGAGATCACCGAGTCGAACGGCTCCTCCTCGATGGCGACGGTGTGCGGCGCGTCGCTCTCGATGATGGACGCCGGGGTGCCGCTGAAGGCGGCGGTGGCCGGGGTGGCGATGGGCCTGATCCTCGAGGGCGACAAGTTCGCCATCCTGACCGACATCCTCGGCGACGAGGACCACCTCGGCGACATGGACTTCAAGGTCGCCGGCACCGCCGCCGGCATCACCTCGTTGCAGATGGACATCAAGGTCGCCGGCATCACCGAGGAAATCATGCGCCAGGCGCTGGCCCAGGCCAACGGCGCGCGCCTGCACATCCTCGGCGAGATGGCCAAGTCGCTGAGCGAGGGCCGGGCCGAGTTCTCGGTCCACGCGCCGCGCATCGAGACCATGCAGATCCACCCGGACAAGATCCGCGAAGTGATCGGCTCGGGCGGCAAGGTGATCCGCTCGATCGTCGAGGAGTCGGGCGCCAAGGTCGACATCAACGACGACGGCATCATCAAGCTGGCCTCGCCGGATGCGTCCTGCATCGACCGGGCCCGCGAGTTGATCAACGCCATCGTGGCCGAGCCCGAGGCGGGGGTGATCTACAACGGCAAGGTGGTCAAGATCATGGATTTCGGCGCTTTCGTGAACTTCTTCGGCAAGCGCGACGGGCTGGTCCACATCTCGCAGATGACCTGGGAGCGCGGCGCCAACCCGCGCGACCTGGTCCGTGAGGGCCAGATGGTCAAGGTCAAGCTGATGGGCTTCGACGACCGCGGCAAGGTGCGCCTGTCGATGAAGGTGGTCGACCAGGAGACCGGCCAGGAGATCAGGCGCGAGCATGAGGGCGCCTGAGGGCGGGCTTCGCCATCCGATGGATTGATGATGGCGCCCGGGCTGCCCGGGCGCCATTTCCTTGTCCGATCCCGATCGTTCCGCGGTTTTGCCGATTCGGGGAATTTGCGCTATCATGACGCATCCGTTTTCAACCAGGAGTTATTGAGATGGCGAAAGCTAAATCGAAAGCGTCGGACAAGACCAAGAGCCGGGGCGGCTATCCGCCCGAGCGCCGGATGGTCATCGACGAGAAGCACACAATCGGAGGCTACTGCTCGGCCAGGCCCGAACAGCGCCGCACCTTCGGGGCCAACGTTTCCCCGGGCCGGGAGCGGGCAATATTCGTGCACGAGAAGAAATGGGTCAGCGGAACCCGCCTGAACTACTATTTCTTCGACCGCCGGGATGACGGCGAGTGGCTGCTGATGAACAACGGCAGGCAGCGCTTCTTCAGCTGGGTCGGCGGCGAGAGCCAGAAGAGGGTCGTGCGCAAGGCGTTCAAAGTCTGGAAGGAGATTGGCATCGGGCTGGACTTCGCCGAGGTGGACAATCGCGAAGACGCCGAGCTCCGTATCGGCTTCATGCGCGATGACGGCGCCTGGTCGTATATAGGGCGCGATATCCTGAACCAGGGGAAGAACCAGCGGACGATGAATTTTGGCTGGAACCTGACCGGCGCGGATGGCCTCGACACCGCCCTGCACGAAATCGGCCATACCCTCGGCATGCCCCACGAGCACCAGAACCCGAACGCCGGGATCGTCTGGGATGAAGACGAGGTCTACCGCCGCCTCGCCGAGCCGCCGAACGAATGGAGCCGGGAGGACACCTTTCACAACATCATCCGCAAGATCGTGCCGGACACGGTGGTCGGATCGGACTGGGACCGGGACTCGATCATGCACTACTCGTTCCGGGCCGGCATGATCCTGGTGCCGGAGGAATTTCGCACCGGCCCGCTGATCCCGGCGCCGGGACTCTCGGCGCGCGACACCGCCTGGGTCAGCCAGACCTACCCGGAGATCTCCGACGAAGACATCGCCGAGATGAAGGTCTTCAAGTCGCATTGCGTCACGCTTGGCCCTGGCGAGCAGTTCAACAGCAGCTTCACGCCGGTCGAAACACGGCGTTACTCGATCGCGACATTCGGCCCGACGGACATGGTTCTGACCCTGTTCGAGAAGACCTCCGACGGCGAGCAGTTCATCGGCGGGGATGACGACAGCGGCGAGGAACGCAATGCAAAGCTCGTGCTCCGGCTGGTCAAGGGCCGGACCTATCTCATCCGCGCCCGCCAGTTCTACAGCTGGGACCGCGGCGAGGCGGCGGTTATGGCCTATTGATCCCGGGCCCGGCCCGGGACGCCGCCGGACGACTTTCCGGGGCGCGTTTGCGCCCCGGACTGCCCCTCACCCGTCCTTGCGGATGGTCTCGTTCTTCGGGTCGTAGGGGCTCTCCCCGACCACCTCGGCGTCCCACAATTCGCGCAGCATCCGCACTTGCAGTTTCCGGCCCACGGTGGCCAGATCGGGCCGCACATAGCCGATGCCGATCTGCTTGCCGAAGGCCACCGAGTAGCCCCCCGAGGTCAGCCGCCCGACCTTGCTCCCGTCCAGCACCAGCGCCTCCTTGCCCCAAGGATCGGCGTCGGGCGGCCCGTCGATCAGCAGGGTGACGCAGGAGGCCCGGATGCCGGTCGCCTCCATCGCCGCCTTGCCCTTGAAATCCTTCGACAAATCGACGAAGCGGTCGAGCCCGCTCTCCAGCGGCGTGGCATCGCGCCCGAGGTCGGAGCCGAAGGCGCGGTAGCTCTTCTCCTGCCGCAGCCAGTTCTGCGCCCGGGCGCCGCAGAGCTTCAGACCCCCCTCGATTTGGGCTTGCTCGCCCGCCTCCATCAGCTTGTCGAACAGGTAGTTCTGCATCTCCACGGGGTGGTGCAATTCCCAGCCCAGCTCGCCGGTATAGGCGAGCCGGACCGCCATGGTCGGGCACATCTTCAGGTCCAGCGGCCGCATCGACAGCCACGGAAAACGCTTGTTCGACAACGCGGTAGCCGGATCGGCATCGACGATCAGCGGCCGCAGCACCTCGCGCGACTTCGGCCCGGCGATCGCCAGCACGCCCCATTGCGTCGAGACGTCCCAAACCTCGATCCAGCCGAACTCGTCGCGCCGGGAGGCCGCCATCTTCATCAGGTAGTCCGAATCGTAGGCCTGCGCCGCGCCGGCGGTGACGCAGTAATATTCATCCTCGGCGAGGCGCAGGATGGTGAATTCGGTGCGGATCGTCCCGGCGTCGGTCAGCCCGTAGGTCAGGTTGGCGCGGCCCACGCGCGGCAGCTTGTTGCAGGTCAGCCAGTCGAGGAACCGGGTCGCGCCGGGCCCCTTGACCATGTGCTTGGTGAAGGCGGTGGCGTCGAACAGGCCGACACCACCGCGCACCGCCTCGGCCTCTTCCTTGGCGAATTGCCACCAGCCGCCGCGCCGGAAGCTGCGCGAGTCGTGGTCGCTAAAGCCCTCCGGCGCATAGTAATTCGGCCGCTCCCAGCCGTTGACCTGGCCGAACTGGGCGCCCTTCGCCTTGACCCGGTCGTAGCACGGCGCGGTGCGCAGCGGCCGGCAGGCTTCGCGCTCCTCGTCCGGGTGGTGCAGGATGAAGACGTGCTGGTAGCACTCCTCGTTCTTGCGCGCGGCGTATTCGCGGTTGAGCCAGCGCCCGTAGCGGCGCGGGTCGAGCGGCCACATGTCGATCTCGGCCTCGCCCGTCGTCATCACCTGCGCCAGGTAATGGCCGGCGCCCCCGGCCGCCGTGATGCCGAACGAGAAGCCCTCGGCGAACCAGAAGTTCTCCACCCCCGGCGCCGGGCCGACCAGCGGGTTGCCGTCCGGCGTGTAGCAGATCGGGCCGTTGAAATCGTCCTTCAGGCCGCAGCTCTCGGTCGAGGGAATGCGGTGGATCATCGACATGTACTCGGCCTCGATGCGCTCCAGATCGAGCGCGAACAGGTCGGCGCGGAAGCTGTCCGGCACGCCGTGGACGAAGCGCGCCGGGGCGCCCCGCTCGTAGGGCCCGAGGATCCAGCCGCCGCGCTCCTCGCGCACATACCACCTGGCGTCGGCGTCGCGCAGCACCGGGTGCTCGGGGTTGGTCCGGCGCCACTCGGCCAGCGCCGGGTCGGGTTCGGTGACGATATACTGGTGCTCGACCGGGATCGCCGGCAGGGTGCAGCCGATCATCGCCGCGGTGCGCTGGGCGTGGTTGCCGGTGGCGGTGACGACGTGCTCGCAGCGGATCTCGAAGGTCTCCTCGGTCGGCACCAGGTTGCCGCCCTTCTCGGCCATCATCCGGCCCTTGACGAGCCACTCGCCGCCGACCCGCTCGAAGCCGTCGACCTGGGCCTTGCGGACGATCTCGACGCCGCGCTGGCGCGCCCCCTTGGCCATCGCCTGGGTCACGTCGGCCGGGTTGATGTAGCCGTCGGTGGGGTGGAAGATCGCGCCCTTCAGGTCCTCGGTGCGGACCAGCGGCCAGCGCTCCTTGATCTCGCCCGGCGTCAGCCATTCGAAGGGGATGCAAGCGGTCTCGGCGACCGAGGCGTAGAGCATGTATTCGTCCATCCGCGCCTGGCACTGCGCCAGACGCAGGTTGCCGACCACGCTGAAGCCCGAATCGAGCCCGGTCTCGGCCTGGATGTCGTGGTAGAACTTGACCGAGTAGTCGTGGATATGGCTGGTTGCGTAGCCCATGTTGAACAGCGGCAACAGCCCGGCGGCGTGCCAGGTCGAGCCCGAGGTCAGCTCGTCGCGTTCCAGCAGCACCGTGTCCCAGCCCGCCCTGGCCAGGTGATAGGCAATCGAGACGCCGACCGCGCCGCCCCCGACAACAACCGCCCGCGCATGCGTCTTCATGGTTTGCCCTCGTCTTTGACGTGTTCCGGAATTTAGGCGCAATCTGGCGGCAAGCGCAAACGGCGGCTAGGGGTGCAGCGACATTGCGCTAAAGAATAACGACATGCCGGCTCAATTGGATCGCCCGAACATTCGGCAGGCATCCATTGCCGCCGGTCTGCATAGACCCTCCAGGCAAGGGGAACGACATCGGGCGCCCCTCGGCCAAGCCGCCGGACTGGCTACGAAAATAAACTGCATTATATAAAAACTGAATAATTTCTATACGATCCTTGTGGGTTTGTTATTCGTTCTGTATATATGTCTGCAATGCTCACGGACGAAGGTGGGCGCGGAAATCGAAAGACGATCAGGAGGTTACGAATGGCAAAGACTCAAACCTCGTTTCAACTCGATGAGCGGACCGTCGATACGATGAAACTCCTTCGCGAGAAATTCGGGGAGACGACGAATGTCGGGGTGATCCGCAAGGCGCTGGCGCTGGCGCGCGCCGCTGTCGAGCATGAGCGCGACGATCACACAATCACCTTCCAGGGCAAGGACGACGAGAAGATCACGATTCTCCTGAACGGGTAGCAAAATTGTCCGACGACCTTCAGCGGCTCAGCGATCTTGCCAACCGGATCGGGGGTCCGGACACGGACCGAATACTGGAGGCGCTGAAGGCGCTGGTCGATGCGGATCGCGCTGTCAGGGAGAGCGCCCAGCGCACCGAGTTCATCGACCGGATCATGCCGTCCTTCATCCGCGTCAACAAATGGGCCGGCGGTGGAGTCGCAGTGGCGTAGATCGTCGATACGATCATGATCTGGTCGGGAACGATCGAGCCGGACGACCGGCTGATTTCGGTGGAGGTGGTGCTCGCCCTGGTCGCCGCCACCGCCGCTCAGCTCGGTGCGATCGCGTTTTCCCTGGCGAAATCGGTGTTCAAACCGCCGTCCTGACGCTCGGCCCTACCCCCCCGCCGCCGCCCGCACCCGCTCCAGCAGCGCCGCCGAGACGTAACCGTCCGGGATCATCTCGCTGGCGCCCTGGAAGCCGCGGATCGCGCCGCGGGTGATCGGCCCGACGATGCCGTCGATGCCTTGCGTCGGATAGCCCAGCGCGGTCAGCCGGCGTTGCAGCTCCTCGGTCTCGTCGCGGCTCAGCGGCCGGTCGCCGCGGGGCCAGTCCAGCGCGGTGCGCAGGCCGAAGGCGATCGAGCTGTCGATCTGCCCGGCCAGCAGCGCCACCGCCAGGGCGTAGGAGGTGGCGTTGTTGTAGCGCTTGATGACCCGGAAATTCGGATAGACCGCGAAAGCCGGCCCCCGTGCGCCCGCGGGAAGCAAAAGGGTGACGCTGTCCGAGGGCAGCAAGTGCCCGCTGGTGGCACGCACCCCCAGCGCCTCCCAGCGGGAAGCGGAGTTCCGGGTCATGTCGTCGGCCAGCCGGTAGTCGAACCCCGCCGGCAGCTCGACCTCGATCACCGAGGGCTCGGCCCGCTGCCAGCCGAACCGCGA
>JACZTQ010000247.1 GCA_022573605.1 Pseudomonadota bacterium
CGATCACGCCGATGAAGCCGCCATGGAACGACATGCCCCCTTGCCAGACCTGGAGGATCTCGCCCGGGTTGGCCAGGAAATACCCCGGGTTGTAGAACACCACATAGCCCAGCCGCCCGCCCAGCACGACGCCGAGGATCATCCAGGTCAGCAGTTCCTCGGGCTGGGCCGGGGTCATCGGCGCCTTGTCGCCGGGCCAGAGCCCGGGGCGGCGCATCAGCCGCACCATCAGCCGCCAGCCCAGCATCAGCCCGGCGATATAGGCCAGCGCATACCAGCGCAGGGCGAACTCGTAGCCGCCCAGCGCGAGGGTGAACAGCGCCGGATCGATCTCGGGGTAGGGGATGGCGAGGATCATGCGGACTCCGGTCTGGACCCCGCCGATGTGCGCGACCGCCCCTTCCGTGTCAAGCGAGCGGTTGCATGGGCGGGCATGGCGCTGCATATATGGCCGGCGAGACAACCCCTTGAGGCTCCGATGCAGACCCGCGACAAGATCTTCGACGACATCAGCCAGCTCATGACCAACGCCGCCGGCATGGCCCAGGGCATGAAGACCGAAGCCGAGACGGCGATGAAAGGCTGGATGGAACGCTGGCTGGCGGGGGCCGACCTGGTCACCCGCGAGGAATTCGACGCGGTGCGCGAGATGGCCGCTCTGGCCCGCGAGGAGAACGAGACCCTCGCCGCCCGCATCGCCGAGCTCGAGACCCGGCTGGCGGAGCAGACCGGCGACTGATATTTCCGGACTCCCGGCGGCGACGGCGGACAATCATCTCCGCCCTACCAGGCAGCGCGGCGCCGCACGGGTTGGGTGGACATGATTGTCCACCCGTCCACTTGGAACTTCGGAAAATTCCAGCCGAACCGTGCCGCTCGGCGCGGCCCGGCGGTGAATATTTTGCAACTCCGTCGATTTCCCCTTTACGCCGGACCTCGTTGATGCCACCATATCTAGTGGGTCCTGAACACAGGCACTACGACCCGTGGAAACCCTGGGTGTATCTTGTAGGCTCTACCACACAGGACCACCACAGAAAGGGGGACAGAGGTATGGCTGCCGTCGAGCACTATCTACCTGAAACCGATGTTCACCCGATCGACATCGCCGAAACCCTGGCCGAGCAGTGTAGCTGGGACTTCGACCGTGTCGGCGAGGACCAGATCTCCGTGGCGATCGAGGGCGCATGGCGAACCTACTCCCTGTCGCTGGCCTGGTCAGGCCATGACGATATGCTGCGCCTGGTCTGCACCTTCGACCTGAACCCACCGGAGGAGCGGATCGGCGAGTTCTATCGTCTGCTCAACATCGTCAACGACAAGATCTGGGGCGGCAGCTTCACGCTTTGGCGTGAGCAGAAGTTGCTTGCGTACCGTTGCGGGCTGACGCTCGCCGGCGGCGCTCATGCAACGCCAGAGCAAATCAGTGCGATGCTTCACTCGGCGATCGCGCAGAGCGAGCGCTTCTACCCGGCCTTCCAGTTGGTCGGGTGGAGCGAGGAAAGCGCGGAGCTGGCGGTCAAGATCGCCATCGACGAGGCATACGGCACCGCCTGACAAGCGCGGTCGCGCGGGTCAGGCTCGGCGCTGGTCCCGTCCGGGGGGGGGACCAGCGCCTTTTTTTGCCCGGCGCCTTTTGCCCGGCGCCTTTTGAATCGCTGGAGGATGACGCCATGGCAGGTACAGGTCTGGCGGAGGCGGGGGTCGGCTCGCTGGTGTTGCTCGGCTGCGGCAAGATGGGCCAGGCGATGCTGGAAGGCTGGCTCAAGGGCGGCCTGCCGCCGGCGCAGGTACAGGTGATCGACCCCTACCCGTCCGACTGGTTGAAGGCCCGGGCGGCGCGGGGGGTGACGCTGAACCCGGCGGAGCTGGCGCCGGCGACAATCGCCGTGATCGCCGTCAAACCGCAGATGATGACGCAAGCGGCGCCGCGCCTTGCGGTGCTGGCCGGACAGGGCACGGTGATCCTGTCGATCGCGGCGGGCACCCCGATCGCCACCTTCGAGGCGATGTTCGGGGCCGGCACGGCGATCATCCGGGCGATGCCCAACACCCCGGCCGCGGTGGGGCGCGGCATCGCCGCCCTGATCGGCAACGCCGCTGTCAGCGAGGCCCAGATGACCATGGCCGAGGCGCTGCTGGCGGCGGTCGGCCAGACCGTACGCCTTTCCAACGAGGAGCAGATGCACGCGGTCACCGGCCTCTCCGGCTCCGGCCCGGCCTATGTGTTCCACCTGATCGAGGCGATGGCGGCGGCCGGGGCGGCGGCCGGTTTGACGCCCGATCTGGCCATGCAACTGGCCCGCGCCACCGTGACCGGCGCAGGCGCGCTGGCCGGCGCCTCGCCCGAGAGCGCCGAGCAGCTCCGGGTCAATGTCACCAGTCCCGGCGGCACCACGGCGGCGGGGCTGGCGGTGCTGATGCCCGCGCTTGTCCCGCTGATGACGGCAACCGTCGCCGCCGCCACCGAACGGTCCCGGGAACTGGCCGAATAAAGATTGTGCGGCGCACAAAAACTCCCTTGACATATTTTGTGCACTGCACCATATACCCTCCTGAACGCACCCCAGAAAGCACCGGGGGACAGGCCTCGCGCCCGACCCCGGATTCCAGGAGAGAACCCATGGCTGCCCAGAACTTCCCCTTCGCCTTCCCCCTCACCTTCGACGCCGACAAGCTCACCGAGATGTTCGGTGCCGCCAAGCTGCCGGGCGTCGATACCGACGCCGTGATGGCCGCCCAGAAAAAGAACGTCGAGGCCCTGATCGAGGCCAACCAGGTCGTGATCGCCGGCTACCAGGACCTCTACAAGCGCCAGGTGGCGCTGTTCGAGGCCGCTGTCGCCGAGACCAAGGACAAGCTGTCGCAGCCCCAGGGCCAGCCCCTGACCGCCGACCAGGCGAGCCAGAGCGTCGAGGCCATGAAGACCGCCTTCGAGAAGGCCGCGGCCGACGTCAAGGAGCTCGCCGAGGTGGCCCAGAAGGCCAACACCGGCGCCTTCGAGATCGTCAAGGCCCGCGCCGAGGAGGCCGCCGCCGAGTTCAAGGCGGCTGCCGAGAAGACCGCCGCCTGAGAACGGGTTTCGCGTTAGCGATCCCTGCGAGGGCCGCCCGCCACCTCCCGGCGGGCGGCCCTCTTGCTTTTCGGGACAGCGGACGGGTATCTGACCTCCGTTAGAGCGAGGGAGAGCGCCCATGTCCGACACCATCAGCCCCGAAACGATCAGCTACGACGATTTCCTCAAGGTCGATATCCGCGCCGGGCGGGTGATCGACGCCCGGCCCTTCCCCGAGGCGCGCAAGCCCGCCTACAAACTGTGGATCGACTTCGGCCCGGAGATCGGGGTGAAGAAGACCTCGGCCCGGATCACCGAGCTTTATCCTCTGGAGAGCTTGGTCGGCCGCCAGGTCATGGCGGTGGTCAACTTCCCGCCCCGTCAGATCGGCCCCTTCATGTCCGAGGTGCTGACCCTGGGGGTGGCGGACGCCGAAGGCCGGGTGGTGTTGCTGGCGCCGGACTTTGAGGCGCCGCCGGGGGCGCGGATGCACTGAGCCCGAGCGCCGCCGGTCAGCGGTCTGGCGTCGCCCGGCAAAGGTGTTCCGCGTATGCGAGCAACCCCTTCGACTCGGCAGCGGTCAATCGTTCAATCGCGTCCGCCGCCTCGAGCCAAACGGATTCCCGGCCTTCGTCCGGCTCTTGCCAATGCCCTTCGATCAGCTCCATCAGATAAAACCGCACCAACGGAGATTCGGGCCCCTTCCCAAGCCTGCAATCGTATAGTCCCCTGATCACGCGCACCCGAAATCCGGTCTCCTCTCTGACTTCCCGCACGGCGGTATCGCGGGAATCCTCGCAGGGCTCGATGTGGCCTTTCGGCAAAACCCAGTGGTCGCGATTGCGGCGCGCCTGCGTCACAAGATAGGTGGTCGTGCCGGTCTCTTGCCTGTACACCACGCCACCGGCATGGGTGGGCTCGGCAATCTGAGGCTGCGCGGTCAAGGTAATGATGAAACGGTAAGCCTGCTCCGTCGATTTGAAGCGTTGGCCGATATACCGCAAGATTGCCAGAGCGAACAGCGGCACGCAGGCGAGGGATGACAGGAAGTGCGCCGTGAAAAAATACATTACCGCCAGCAGGAACAGCACGATGCTGAAGCTCCGGAAGAACTTCGAGTCCGCCTCGAACCGCCGGACCTCGGCGAGGCCCAGGGGGTGGTCGATCGACAGGCGCGCCTTCGACCACTGGAAGGCATTGATCGCGTCGTCGGCGTTGAGCGGAGCAAGCGTGCAGCTTTTGATCCGGAGCACATGATTAAGCGCCTTGTCCGGGCGCTTCGGAAATACTTTGGCGGCAATCCATCTCAGGCAGGTCTTCTTCAGGCTTCGGGTGGGGCGCTTGGCTTTGGTCGCCCGCTTGCGGGCATGTTTCCGCAGCGGTTCATAAACGAAATCGTCAAGAACATTTGCGCCGATCATGAAAACAACATGACCGGCGAGATAGCTTGCAAACAGAAAGACGACGACCGGCTCCGCACTCCCGAGCAACCGGCCGGTCTCGGTAATCCCGGGCCCTATGTCGCCGGATTGCCCGGGCAGAAACAGGTTCGAGACGAGATAGACCAACGCTCCTCCGGGCAGGAGGATCGTGAAAAAGTCCATCAGGCCAATAAAGAACTTCTGCGGCTCGAACATGGGGCTCTCCCACAGCGAAGTGTCGGATCGAATGGTCCGCTGCTCGGATCGGGCCTAATATAGCCCCGATCGCCGCCCGCCGTCCATCGGCCCGCGAGACCGCCGCGCCGATACCCCTACCGCGGCAGCAGCACCGTCGCTCTCAGCCCGCCGAGGCGCGGGCTTTCGTCGAGCTTCAGCGAGCCGCCGTGGCTGCGGGCGATGTCCTCGGCGATCGACAGGCCGAGGCCGACCCCGGAGGCGACGTTCTGGTTGCGCGCCTCGTCGAGCCGGGTGAACGGGT
>JACZTQ010000248.1 GCA_022573605.1 Pseudomonadota bacterium
CTGTGATCGGATAGCGCCATGGCGAAGGTGGCAATCTCCCTGGTCTGCCGCGAATGCGGCGTGACCCACCGCAAGTGGTCCGGCCGCTGCGACGCCTGCGGCGCCTGGAACGCGATCGAGGAGGACCGGGGCCTCTCCGCCGCCGGCCCCGCCGCCCGAACGCTGGGCGCCAGGAAGGGCCGCGCCGTCGAACTCAGCCCGCTCGCCGAATCGGAAGACCCGCCGCCGCGGCGCTCGTCGGGCATCGCCGAGTTCGACCGCGTGCTCGGCGGCGGGCTGGTGCCCGGCTCGGCGATCCTGGTCGGCGGCGACCCCGGCATCGGCAAATCGACCCTGATGTTGCAGGCCGCCGCCGCCTTCGCCAGCGCCGGTGCGCGCACCATCTACGTCTCCGGCGAGGAGGCGCCGGCCCAGATCCGCATGCGCGCCGCCCGCCTCGGCCTGGCGGAGGCCCCGGTCATGCTCGCCGCCGAGACCAACCTGCGCGACATCCTGACCACCCTGGACGCCGAGCGCCCCGCCCTGGTGGTGATCGATTCGATCCAGACCATGTGGGCCGACCACATCGACAGCGCGCCGGGCTCGGTCGCCCAGGTCCGCGCCACCGCGCACGAGCTGACCAGCTTCGCCAAGCGCCGCGAGGTCTCGGTGATCCTGGTCGGCCACGTCACCAAGGAGGGCCAGATCGCCGGCCCCCGGGTGATCGAGCACATGGTCGATACCGTGCTCTATTTCGAGGGCGAGCGCGGCCACCAGTTCCGCATCCTGCGCACGGTCAAGAACCGCTTCGGCCCGGCCGGCGAGATCGGCGTCTTCGAGATGACCGGCCAGGGCCTGGCCGAGGTCGCCAACCCCTCCGCCCTGTTCCTCGGCGAGCGCGCCGAGACCGCCTCGGGCTCGGTCGTGTTCGCCGGCATCGAGGGCACCCGGCCGCTGCTGGTCGAGTTGCAGGCCCTGGTCGCGCCCTCGCCGCCCGGCACCCCGCGCCGCGCCGTGGTGGGCTGGGATGCGAGCCGCCTGGCGATGATCCTCGCGGTGCTGGAGGCGCGCTGCGGCGTCTCGCTGGCGGGCCATGATGTCTACCTCAACGTCGCCGGGGGCTTGCGCATCTCCGAGCCGGCCGCCGACCTCGCCGTCGCGGCGGCGCTGCTCTCGTCCCTGACCGGCGAGGCGATTGCGCCGGAGACGGTGATTTTCGGCGAAATCAGCCTCTCCGGCGCCATCCGCCCCGTGACACAGCCCGAACTAAGGCTTAAAGAAGCCGAAAAGCTGGGTTTTTCCACCGCTTGCGTGCCTTACCAGATGAAGCGCGTGGACGAATCTGGCATATCGTTACGACGAGTGCAGGACTTGCCGGGCTTCGTCGCCGACGATTTTCCGGGGGCACGGTGAGAATGGCGCGGCAACATACAGGACCGGAACCGGGGGAATAAGCATGGACTTCACCATCGTGGACGCTGGCGTGGCCGTTATCGCCCTGTTGTCGGGCATCCTGGCCTACTCGCGCGGCTTCACCCGCGAGATGTTCGCCATTGCCGGCTGGATCGTCGCCGCCATCGCCGCCTTCTATCTCGCGCCGATGCTCGAGCCCCTGATCCGCGAAGCGCCGGTGATCGGCACCTACCTCGCCGCCTCCTGCGTGATCTCGCTGATCGCGTCCTTCACCATCGTGGTGGCCGTAGCGCTGCTGGTCCTGTCGATGTTCACGCCGCTGGTCTCCGGCCTGGTGCTCGATTCGATGCTGGCCCCGATCGACCGCATGCTGGGCTTCGTGTTCGGCATCCTGCGCGGGCTGGTGCTGATCGCGGTGGCCTTCCTGATCTACACCAATCTCAGCGGAGCCGGGGCCTGGCCGCCGATCGACAACGCCGCCAGCCGCACCCTGTTCGAGGAATCCGCCGCCCTGCTGGAGCAGAGCCTGCCGGACAGCATCCCCGACTGGTTCGGCGCCCGGATCGACGAACTGATGGTCAACTGCGGCGACGCGCTGCCGGCCGCGACCTCGCCCGGGGCCGGCGATGCCGGAACCGGCGCCGGAACCGGAGCCGAAACCACGACCGGAACCGGCGACGCCGATGGAGCCGGCGACACCAAAACCAAGACCGGCACCGGCGCCACCGGCAACTGATCGTGACATCGCCGACGCCGATGCACTGATGACAGCGCCGCGCACAACGCCTATAAGGCCCGCGACATGGTCCTGACGGGAGCCGTTGCATGACTGAACCCGGACGCCCCGCGCAGCCCTCGCATCCTTTCGATGACGACAAGCTGCGCGAGGAATGCGGTGTCTACGGCGTCCTCGGGGTCGACGACGCGGCGAACTACGTCGCCCTCGGCCTCCACGCCCTGCAGCATCGCGGTCAGGAGGCGGCCGGAATCGTCTCGTATTGTCCCGACACCGGTTTTCACAACGTGCGCCGGATCGGCTACGTGCGCGACAACTTCACCAAGCAGAGCGTGATGGGCCTGCTGCCCGGAAGCTCGGCCATCGGCCACACCCGCTACTCGACCTCCGGGGGCAAGGGCGTCACGGCGCTGCGCGACGTGCAGCCGCTCTATGCCGAGTTTGCGCTCGGCGGCTGCGCCATCGCCCACAACGGCAACCTGACCAACGCCGACAGCCTGCGCCGGCAACTGATCGAGCGCGGCTCGATCTTCCAGTCCCAGGCCGATACCGAGTGCATGGTCCACCTGATGGCGCGCTCGATCCACAACACCATCCCGGAGCGGATGAAGGACGCGCTGCGCCTGGTCGAGGGCGCCTTCTCGGTGATCGCCATGACCCGGACCAAGATGATCGGCGTGCGCGACCCGCTCGGGGTGCGCCCGCTGGTGCTGGGGCGCTACGGCGAGGCCTGGATCCTGTCCTCCGAGACCTGCGCCCTCGACATCATCGGCGCCGACTACGTGCGCGAGATCGAGCCCGGCGAGATGGTCATCATCACCCGGGGCGGGGTCGAATCGCTGCGCCCGTTCGAGGACGCCCCGTCGCGCTTCTGCATTTTCGAATACGTCTACTTCTCGCGCCCCGACAGCGTCATCGGCGGCCTGTCGGTCTACGAGACCCGGCGCCGGATCGGCGCCGAGCTGGCCCGCGAGGCGCCGGTCGCGGCCGACCTGGTCTGCCCGATCCCCGACAGCGGCACCCCGGCGGCGATCGGCTACAGCCAGGAAAGCGGCATCCCCTACGCCATGGGCATCATCCGCAACGCCTATGTCGGGCGCACCTTCATCGAGCCGACCGACCAGATCCGCGACATGGGGGTGCGCCTCAAGCTCAACGTCAACCGGGCCATCGTCGAGGGCAAGCGGGTGATCCTGGTCGACGATTCGGTGGTGCGCGGCACCACCACGCGCAAGATCAAGGACATGATCCTGGCCGCCGGCGCGGCCGAGGTGCATTTCCGCATCGCCAGCCCGCCGACCCGCTGGTCCTGCTTCTACGGCGTCGATACGCCGGAGCGCTCGAAACTGATCGCCGCCGGCATGACCGAAGACCAGATGTGCGCCCATCTCGGGGTCGATTCGATCCGCTTCATCTCGCTCGACGGCCTCTACCGCGCCTGCGGCCACCCGGCCGGGCGCGACGCCGGATCGCCCCAGTTCTGCGACGCCTGCTTCTCGGGCGATTACCCGATCGAGCCCTCCGACGCGCGCGCCGACGGCCGGATCAAGGAAACCGTCGGGGCGTGAGTTGGGCCCATTCCGATCCGATGGAGCCGGGCTCGGATTTCCGTCATCCCCGCGCAGGCCGCAAATTCCGTCATCCCCGCGCAGATCTCCGTCATCCCCGCGAAGGCGGGGATCTCATGGCATTGTCGAGAGATTCCCGCCTGCGCGGGAATGACGGCGAACGCGATGGTGATCCGGATTGACCGCAAAGCGTTCCAACAAATTCATGGCGGACCGTATTGTCCTCGTCACTGGCGCCTCGCGCGGCTTCGGGTTCGCCTGCGCCGCGGCGATGGGCGGCGCCGGCGCCCATGTCCTGGCCCTGGCGCGCACCGTCGGAGGACTTGAGGAACTGGATGATGAAATTTCCTCAACCGGTGGAAGTGCAACACTAATTCCCCTAGACATTTGCGACGACCCCGGGTTGGAGCGGCTCGGCGCCGCGGCCCACGAGCGCTGGGGCCGGATCGACCTCTGGCTCCACACCGCGATCCACGCCGCCCCCCTGCAACCGGCCGAGCACATCGACGCGGGCGAGCTCGAGCGCACCCTCGCCACCAACATCCGCGCCTTCCAGCGCCTGATCCGGGTCGTCGACCCGCTGCTCCGGCTGTCCGACCAGCCGCTGGCCCTGATCGCCGCCGACGACGCCGCTGGGAAGAAGTTCCACGCCACCTACGCCGCCGCCAAGGCCGCCCAATCCGCCCTGACCCGCGCCTGGGCCGCCGAATCCGGCGCTCGCATCACCATCGCCGAGGTCGTGCCCCCGCCGATGCCCACGGCCCTGCGCGCCCGCTTCCACCCCGGCGAGGACCGCGCCCCGCTCTGCCCGACCAAGGACGCCGCCGCCCGCCTGATGGCCCGGCTGGAGAAGGGCGATATCGCCAACGGCGACCGGCTGGCGCTCTGACGCCGGATCGCGCTGCCCCCACCGCTTGCGCCCCCCTCTCCCTCTGGGCTTCGCAGGGGACCGTGGCCGCAGATGCGGCCTTGTCATGCCCCGGAGAAGGGGTCGGGGGAGAGGGCCGTGACGGTGCCGCCGGGCGCGGCGCGGCAGGGGGCATCGCCGGGGACCGCCCCCCTCAGGCCCGCGCCCGGAGCACCCAGATCAGCCCCGGCATCCGCACCCAGCCGTCGCTGACGAACGGCTCCAGCGCCGGCGCCAGCCGCGCGGCGACCGCCGCGCGTTCCGCCTCCGGCCGGCCCTTGAGGCGCCGCGCCGCCGGGCCGATGCGCATCAGCATGGCCACCGCGCGGGCAACCGGCCCCGCCTCGCCGGTCTCG
>JACZTQ010000017.1 GCA_022573605.1 Pseudomonadota bacterium
CAGCACCGCCGAGATGTGGTTGCCGATCGAGCACACCGGGAACCCTTCCTCGATGGTCACGCAGCGGTTGGTCTTCATCACCGAGCGGATCACGGCGCCGGTGTCCATCGGCCGGAGCGAGCGCAGGTCGATGACCTCGGCGGCGATGCCCTCGGCGGCCAGCTTGTCGGCCGCCTCCAGGGTGTGGCTCATGCCGATGCCGAAGCTGACCAGGGTCACGTCCGCCCCTTCGCGCCAGATCCGCGCCTTGCCGATCGGGATCGTCAGGTCGTCGATGTCGGGCACCTCGAAGGCGCGGCCGTAGAGGATCTCGTTCTCCAGGAAGATCACCGGGTTGGGGTCGCGGATGGCCGATTTCAGCAGGCCCTTGGCATCCGCCGCCGAATAGGGCTGCACCACCTTCAGCCCGGGGATCTGGGCGTACCAGGCGGCATAGTCCTGGCTGTGCTGGGCGGCGACGCGGGCGGCGGCGCCACTGGTGCCGCGAAAGACGATGGGGCAGGTCATCTGCCCGCCCGACATGTAATGGGTCTTGGCCGCCGAGTTGATGATCTGGTCCATCGCCTGCATGGCGAAGTTGAAGGTCATGAACTCGAGAATGGGCCGCAGCCCGGCGAAGGCGGCGCCGATCGCGACGCCGGTGAAGCCGTGCTCGGTGATCGGGGTGTCGATCACCCGGCGCGGCCCGAATTCGTCCAGCAGCCCCTGGCTGATCTTGTAGGCGCCCTGATACTCGGCCACCTCCTCGCCGATCAGGAAGACATCGCCGTCGCGCCGCATCTCCTCGGCCATGGCGTCGCGCAGGGCCTCGCGCACGGTCTGGGTCTTCATCGGCGCGTCGGCCGGCCAGTCGGGAGCAGAGGCATCGGTGGTCGCGGCGGCAGCCGGGACCGGGGCCGGCCTGGCGGCCGGAGCGGGGGCCTGCGCGGCCGGGGCGGGCGCGGCGGCCGGGGCAGGGGCCGCATCCACCGCAGTGGAAGTGGCCGCATCGGCGGCGGAGGCGTCCTCGCCTTCCTCCAGCAGCACCGCGATCACCGCGTTGACCTTGACCCCCTCGGTGCCCTCGGCGACCACGATCTTGCCCAGCGTGCCCTCGTCGACCGCCTCGACCTCCATGGTCGCCTTGTCGGTCTCGATCTCGGCGATGATGTCGCCGGCGCGGACCGTGTCGCCTTCCCGGATGTTCCATTTCGCCAAAGTGCCCTCTTCCATGGTCGGCGACAGCGCGGGCATCAATATCTCGATCGTCATCTCAACTTCCCCCGCGTCTCAGGCTTCGGCTAGGATGTCGGTGTAGAGCTCGGCAGCGTCCGGTTCGGGACTCTCCTGGGCGAATTTCGCCGCCTCGTTGACGATGGCGCGGATCTCCTTGTCGATCGCCTTGATCACCTCCTCGCCGGCATGGCCGCCGTCCAGGATCACCTTGCGCAGCCCGTCGATCGGGTCGTGCTCCTCGCGCATCCTGGCAACCTCCTCGCGGGTGCGGTATTTCGCCGGGTCCGACATCGAGTGGCCGCGATAGCGGTAGGTCTTCAGCTCCAGGATGTAGGGCCCCTTGCCGGCGCGGCAGTGCGCCGTGGCCCGGGCGCCGGCCTCCGCGACCGCCAGCACGTCCATGCCGTCGACCTCCTCGCCGGGGATGCCGAACGCCGCGCCGCGGGTGTAGAGCGCCGGGGTCGAGGTCGAGCGCTTCTGCGCCGTGCCCATGGCGTACTGGTTGTTCTCGATCACGAAGATCACCGGCAGGGCCCAGAGCGCCGCCATGTTGAAAGTCTCGTAGACCTGGCCCTGGTTGGCGGCGCCGTCGCCGAAATAGGCCAGGGCGACATTGTTGTTGCCGCGGTACTTGTTGGCGAAGGCCAGCCCGGCGCCGAGCGGCACCTGGGCGCCGACGATGCCGTGGCCGCCGTAGAACCTGGCCTCGGCCGAGAACATGTGCATCGAGCCGCCCTTGCCGCGCGAATAGCCGCCCGAGCGTCCGGTCAGCTCGGCCATCACCCCCTTGGGGTCCATGCCGCAGGCTAGCATGTGGCCGTGGTCGCGATACGAGGTCAGCACCTGGTCGCCCTCGATGCAGTTCGACTGCAAGCCGACGACCACCGCCTCCTGGCCGATATAGAGGTGGCAGAAGCCGCCGATCAGCCCCATGCCGTAGAGTTGCCCGGCCTTCTCCTCGAAGCGCCGGATCAGCAGCATGTCGCGGTAGTAGCCGAGGATCTGCTCCGGCGCGGGGGTGTTCTTGCGCCCCTTGGGTTTGGGTTTGGGCTTGGATTTGGGGCTGGCCATCGATTTTCCTCCACCGAAGGGGCGCCGGGGCGTTTTCGGAGCCGCATGGCGTTGATTTCGAACATCCATAGCGGCTTTGTCAAATGCAAGCACGCAAGATTGCGCTCGCGGCGTTGCAAAAATCGCCGCGGGGGGGTGGCTGATTGCGGAACTCCTAACGGATCACCAGCTCCTCGCGGCGCACGTAGCCGAGCATGGCGCGGGCGCGCTCGTCGAGCAGGTCGAGGTCGAGATTGTCCTTGTCGAGCCGCCCGACCAGGTTTTTCAGGGCGCGCCGCTCCCCGGCGACCCCGGCAAGCTCGGTGGTCAGTTCGCGCTCGAGCGCTTCGGCCTGGCGCAGGGCGGCGAGCCCGTGCTCGCCCTGCAAGGCGCTGTGGCCGAACACCGCCAGCACCGCGATCAGCACGATTGTGAGTGCCGGGGCAACAAGCTGCCCCCAGTCCCATCTGCCCATTGAACCCAAGGCGGTTCCCGAGACCGCCACCCTTTTTCGTTCCCGAAATCATTTTGAATCAGATGGTTGATATTGGAAAGATCAAGTGAACCTTCAAGCGAAGACGCAAGGGAAGTGAGTCCTTTGGGTGACAGGAGGCGGAGCTTTTGCGCCTGTTCCAAAAGCTGCTGCGCATCTTTTGGGCGCGCCGCCACCCACCCCTCCTCCCCGCGAGTCTTGTGCCCGTGACAAAATCCGCTGCCGCGGATTTTCGGCGCCGCCCCCCGCCCCACCTCCCCGCCCAACCACCGCTGGTACCCGGGCATGATCGGTGGTTGGGCGGGGAGGTGGGGCGGGGGGCGGCGCGCGCCCAGGCGCAAGACACTGCGGGGAGGAGGGGTGGGTGGCGGCGCCGGAAATCCGCAAAGCGGATTTCGTCACGGGCAAAGACTCTCCAGAGCCGCCGAGACCAGCGCCGCTTTGCCGCCCCCGGTCACTGGCGCAGAACCGAGCGCCCGGGATAGATCGCGCTCTCGCCCAGCTCCTCCTCGATCCGGATCAGCTGGTTGTATTTCGCCAGCCGGTCGGAGCGCGACAGCGAGCCGGTCTTGATCTGGCCGCAGTTGGTCGCCACCGCCAGGTCGGCGATGGTGGCGTCCTCGGTCTCGCCGGAGCGGTGCGAGATCACCGCGGTCCAGCCGGCGCGATGCGCCATGGCCACCGCCTCCAGGGTCTCGCTGAGGGTGCCGATCTGGTTGACCTTGATCAGAACCGAATTGGCCACGCCGCGGGCGATGCCCTCGGCGATGCGCTTCGGGTTGGTCACGAACAGGTCGTCGCCGACCAGCTGGCAGCGGTCGCCGATCGCTTGGGTCAGGGCGGCCCAGCCCTCCCAGTCGTCCTCGGCCATGCCGTCCTCGATCGAGACGATCGGGTAGTCGTCGGCCAGCGCCGCCAGATATTCCGCCATCTCCGGCGGGTCCAGCACCTTGCCCTCGCCCGCCAGGTTGTATTTGCCGTCGGCGAAGAACTCGGTCGCGGCGGCGTCGAGCGCCAGGCAGACCTCCTCGCCGGGCTTGTAGCCGGCCTTCTCGACAGCAGCCATGATGAAGTCGAGCGCGTCCCGGGTCGAGGCGATGTCCGGGGCGAAGCCGCCCTCGTCGCCGACATTGGTGTTGTGGCCGGCCGCCTTCAGCTCGCCCTTCAGGGTCTGGAAGATCTCGGAGCCGATCCGGACCGCCTCGGCCAGCGTATCCGCCGCCACCGGCATGATCATGAATTCCTGGATATCGATCGGGTTGTCGGCGTGCTCGCCGCCGTTGATGATGTTCATCATCGGCACCGGCAGGGTGCGCGCCGCAGTGCCGCCGACATAGCGGTAGAGCGGCAGGCCCACCGACTCCGCCGCCGCCTTGGCCACCGCCAGGCTGACGCCGAGGATCGCGTTGGCCCCCAGCCGGCCCTTGTTGGCGGTGCCGTCGAGCTCGATCATGATCCGGTCGACGGCCTGCTGGCCGGTGGCGTCGATGCCGGCCAGGGCCTCCGATATCTCGCCATTCACCGCCTCGACCGCGCGCCGCACCCCCTTGCCGCCATAGCGCGCCTCGCCGTCGCGCAACTCGACCGCCTCGTGGGCGCCGGTCGAGGCCCCGGAAGGCACCCCGGCGCGGCCCTTGGCGCCGTCCTCCAGCAGCACGTCGACCTCGACCGTGGGGTTGCCCCGGCTGTCGAGGATTTCGCGGGCGGTGATGTCGATGATCGCGCTCATGGAGGGGGTCCCTTGTTGGTGCTTCCGGTTGGCAGCGGGATACAGCAGCGGCCATGCCCCGTAAAGCGACACGGGGTTATGGTAGTTTCTCAGTTTGAAATCTGACTCCCCGTTAGTCCGGTCGTAACCGGATTCGCTGACAATATGGAAATGTCTCAATTCGAAATAAATAGAGGTTGACAGCGGTCTTGAACCCATCTGGTAACGCGAGGTAACATTCTTGCCGCAGGGGTAAAGGAAAGGTTGAACGGTGTTGTTCAAATACCATGTATTTCCTTGACACATAGAAAATCGCCATGTGACGGAGATCGAATCGGGAACAAGTGGGACAATTCGGTGCTGTCAATCTGGCGCGTTATAGGCTCCTAGGGCATATGTTGGTCGTCAACAGATGGTTGAATGATTCGTTTGGTAACAGAGCCAATGATGGTCACAGAGCCAAGGAGGACGAAATGATGCTGGCACGCAAGGGATGGCGTAGTTGACGCAATCAGATGGAACCGACTGACCAAGCCATCATATTGGAACTGAGTGGCCCTAACTGGTGGACGGTTGGGGCCATTCTACTATCCGCTTTGATAGGTGGGTTTATCGCCCTTGTTAGCGTAGCGAAACATAGGATTATTGTTAAGAAGAGGGCTGCGCAGGAATATATCCTTCTAATATGGTCTCCATCCCTGCAAGATGCGGAGAAAAAATTCCGGGAATACCTAGAAGGAAAGAAACTTCTTAAAATCTTAACTGCCACAACTGTTACAGAAATTGAGGATCAAGTTAAAATCGCACTCTTTTTAAATCACTATGAACTTCTGGCAGGATCTATAAAGAAAAATATAATTGATGAAAGTGTATGCAAGAGTATTATAATAGATGATGTGTTATTTGCATATGATAAGGCTCTTCCACTTATCCGTGAGCTTCGCCGTATGAAAGGTGATGATGAATATTATTGTGAACTAGAATGTCTTGCTACGAGATGGCAGCGCGATCCTTTGCCGATCCCATCACGGAATTGGATCATAGCATCACTTCTCGAAATACCACGCATGTGACTCCCGAATTCAAACTGAGACACTACCAGACGATCAGTTGTCGAAACCGGTCTCCCCGACGATCTTCAGCGCCTCGCCGCGCAGCTCGGCGATCTCGGTCAGCGCGATGGTGTCCGGCTCGAAGCCGCCCCAGCCGGCGACCAGGTCGGAGACGGCCACGCCCGCGCGCACCGGGTATTCGTAGTTCAGCTCGGCGTAGAGACTCTGCGCCTCGGCCGACAGCATGAACTCGACCAGCTTGATCGCGTTGTCATGGTTCGGCGACGAACCCGTGATCGCGGCGCCGGAGATGTTCACATGCGCCCCGCCGCCCTCGAACACCGGAAACACCACATTGACCGACTCCGCCCAGGCCCGCTGATCGGGATTGGCCAGCATCTTGCCCAGGTAATAGGTGTTGCCGATGGCGATGTCGCACTCGCCGGCCCAGACCGCCTTGACCTGGGCCCGGTCGTTGCCCCGCGGCGTGCGGGCGAGGTTGGCCTTCAGCCCCCGGACCCATTCGCGCGTCTGCGCCGGTCCCTTGTGGGCGATCATCGCCGCGATCAGCGAGAGGTTGTAGCTGTGGCTGCCGGGGCGGATGCAGATGCGGCCCTTCCACTTCGGGTCGGCCAGGTCCTCGTAGGTGGTGATCGCGCCTGGCGCCACCCGCTCCTTCGAGGCATAGACGACGCGGGCCCGGGTGGTCAGCGCGAACCAGTGGCCGCCGGCGTCGCGCAACTCCGCCGGGACCACCGCGTCGACCACGGCCGAGCCGTGCGGCTGAGTCAGCCCGGCATCGGTCGCCGCCTTCACATTGGCGATGTCGGCGGTGATGTAGAGGTCCGCCGGGCTGCGCTTGCCCTCGGCCTTCATGCGCTCGATCAGGCCCTTGCCCGAGTAGAGCACATTGACCTCGATCCCGGTCTCTGCCGTGAAGGCATCGAAGATCGGCTGGATCAGTTCGGGCTGGCGCGAGGTGTAGACGTTGACCTCGCCGGCCAAGGCAGGGGTCGCGGCGAGCGCCAGGCCGGCGGCGAAAACAACGGGTTTGTACATTGGTGGATTCCTTTTCTTGTCCCTGTCCTGAATACCTGACAAAAATACTTTGTCAATAACCTAGTAAAACACTCGGGATAATTTTTGTCACTTGTCCGTGATCTCTTTCTCGGCCGCCTTCACGCGGTCCCAGAGGGCGTCCATCTCGGCCAGGGTTGCCTCGTCCGGCGCCCTTCCCCCGGCCGCCAGCAGCGTCTCGATGCCCCGGAAGCGGCGCTCGAACTTGGCGTTGGCGCGCCTGATCGACGCCTCGGGATCGATCTCGAGATGCCGCGCCAGGTTGGCCAGCACGAACAGCAGGTCGCCATACTCCTCCGCCATCCGCTCCTTGTCGCCGGCGTCGATCTCGGCAACCAGTTCGGCGGCCTCCTCGCCGAGCTTGGCCAGCACGTCCTTCGGGTCGGTCCAGTCGAACCCCACGGTCGCGGCGCGCCGGGTCAGCTTCAGCGCCCGGGTCAGGCCGGAGAGGGTGGCCGGAACGCCGTCGAGCACGCTGGCGCGGCGCTTGCCTGTCTCGGCCCGCTCGGCCGCCTTCATCGCCTCCCAGTCGACATCCCGCGCCCGGGCGCGCGGCCCGCCGGGCTCGGCGCCGAAGACATGCGGGTGGCGGCGCAGCATCTTGGCGCAGATCGCCCCCACCACGTCGCTCAAATCGAATTCCCCGGCCTCCTCGGCCATGCGGGCGTGATAGACCACCTGCAACAACAGGTCGCCCAGCTCGTCCCGCAGCCCGGCCATGTCGCCCTGCTCGATGGCCTCGGCCACCTCGCAGGCCTCCTCGATGGTGTAGGGCGCGATCGAGCGGAAATCCTGCACCCGGTCCCAGGGGCAGCCGTCCGGCGCCCGCAGCCGGACCATGATCTCGACCAGCCGCTCGATCCCGGCTTGGCGCTCGAAGACCAGCGCATCCGAGTGCTTGCGGGGCCGGGTGGGGCGGGGCAGGGTGGTCATGGCTTTTCCCTTCTGCCAGCGCGGATATTCATCAGGTTGCCGGCCAGGATCAGCGCCGCTCCGGCGAACACCGCGATCTCCAGCGCCTCGTCATAGAGCACCATCCCGACCACGGCGATGATCGGCAGCCGGGCGAAATCCATCGGCGAGACCACCGACGCCGGGGCGCAGCGCAGCGCCGAGGTGATGCTGAGATGCGCCGTCAGCCCGCACAGGCCGACAATCGCCACCCAACCCGCCGAGGCCATCCGCGGCAGCGCGATGTCGCCGTCGATGCCGGCGCAGACCAGCCCGAACAGCGCCTGCATCCAGGTCATCCAGAACAGGATGGTCCAGACCGTCTCGGTGCGCGACAGCCGCTTGGTCGCCAGCACCATCCCGGCGAACCCGACCGCCGACAGCGCCGCCGCCAGATGACCGGCGCCGAGCGGGCTGATGCCCGGCCGGGCGACGATCAGGATGCCGAGAAACCCCACCAGCAGCGCCACCGCGCGCTTGCCTGTCAGCGCCTCGCCCAGCACCAATGGCGCCAGCAACGCCACCCACAGCGGGGTGGTGAACTCGAAGGCGAAAAGCTGCGCCAGCGGGATCACCGCAACGCCGTAGAACCACAGGTTCTGGCCGGCGAAATGAAACACGTTGCGCACCGCGTGCAGCCGCAGGCGCCCGGTCCGGGCCTGCCCCAGCCGCCCTGTCGCGGCCCCGATCGCGGTGACGATCACGGCCCCGATCAGCGAGCGGTAGAGCATCACCTCGAAGGTATCGAGATCGGCCGCGACCTCGCGCCCGGCCACCGCCATCAGCGAGAACGAGACCACCGCCCCGGTCATCCACAGCGCCGCCCGCGCGGTATCGCCCTCGGGCGGCGGGGCCGCGGCGTTGATGCTCACCGGATCAGTTCCTGGCGCGCGTCCAGGTCCATGCCGGCGGCGGCCAGCAGCTCCCAGCCGGCGACCTTGGCCAGGTTGAACCACCATGCCAGGGCCTCGCGCAGGATGGCCCAGGCGCGGATGACATCATCCTCGAATTCCAGGCCCCGGACGGCGGCCAGCGCAACATCCGGATGCCCGAAATAGCCCGCCAGCGCGCGGGCGCGCTCGAGATGAAAGGCGTCGGTCAGGATCGCCAGGTTGCCGAGCCCTCGCTGCTCCGCCAGCGCAAAACCGAGGCGCAGGTTCTCGAAGGTCGAGGACGAGCGGATTTCGGTGAGCAGCGCGTCCGGCGGCGCACCGAGCGCGATCGCATGGGCCCGCATCAGCCGCGCCGCGGTGATGTCCCGGTGCATCCAGGCCGGCCCGCCCGATAATATCAGGCGCCGCGCCCGCCCCGCCTCCAGCAAGGCCACCGCCACGGCAACCCGGCGGCGCGAGGAATATCCCAGCACCCCGTCGCCATCGACCCCGCCGCCCAGCACCAGGATCGCGTCGACCGGCGCCTCCAGCCCCCGGCCCCCGCCATAGAGCCGCATATTGGCGTCGGAGAAATACATCACCGCCCCGGCGGTCAGCGCCAGCACGGCCAGACCCAGCCGCAGTCCCCATTTCAGCAGCGGCCCGATCACTCCCATTCGATGGTTCCCGGCGGTTTCGAGGTCACGTCGTAGACCACCCGGTTGATGCCCTTGACCTCGTTGATGATCCGGCTCGCGGTGCGGCCGAGGAAATCGTGGCTGAACGGGTAGCTGTCCGCCGTCATCCCGTCCACCGAGGTCACCGCGCGCAGGGCGCAGACATAGTCGTAGGTGCGCCCGTCGCCCATCACCCCGACCGTGCGCACCGGCAGCAGCACCGCGAAGGCCTGCCAGATCTGGTCGTAGAGCCCGGCCTTGCGGATCTCGTCGAGATAGACCGCGTCGGCCTGGCGCAGGATCTCCAGCTTCCCGGCGGTGATCTCGCCGGGGCAGCGGATCGCCAGCCCCGGGCCGGGGAAGGGGTGGCGCCCGACGAAGCTCTCGGGCAGGCCCAACTCGCGCCCCAGCGCCCGGACCTCGTCCTTGAACAGCTCGCGCAGCGGCTCCACCAGCGCCATCTTCATGCGCTCGGGCAACCCGCCCACGTTGTGGTGCGACTTGATCGTCGCCGACGGCCCGCCGCTGACCGAGACCGACTCGATCACGTCCGGGTAGAGCGTGCCCTGGGCCAGGAACTCGGCCCCCCCGGCATCGCGCGCGTGTTTCTCGAACACCTCGATGAACAGCCGCCCGATGGTCTTGCGCTTGGCCTCCGGGTCGGTGATGCCGGCCAGCTCGCCAAGGAACAGCGCCGACTCGTCGGCGTGGATCAGCGGAATGTTGTAGTGGTCGCGAAACAGCCCGACGACCTCGTCGGCCTCGTTCATGCGCATCATCCCGGTATCGACGAAGACGCAGGTGAGCTGGTCGCCGATGGCCCGGTGGATCAGCACCGCCGCGACCGAGCTGTCGACCCCGCCGGAGAGCCCGCAGATCACCCGCCCGCCGCCGACCTGGCTGGCGATCGCGGCGATCGCCTGGTCCTTGTAGGACGCCATCGACCAGTCGCCGCGCATCCCGGCGATGCGGTGGGTGAAGTTGTGCAGGATGCGGCCGCCGGATGGGGTGTGGACCACCTCCGGGTGGAACATCAGGCCGTAGAAGCGGCGCGCCGGGTCGGCCAGCACCGCGAAGGGGGCGCTCTGTGAGGCGCCCTGGACCTCGAATCCCGGCGGCAAGGCCACCACCCGGTCGCCATGGGACATCCAGACTTCCGTCTCCCCGCCGGGTCCGGCGATGCCGGCGAACAATTCCGAGTCCCGGCTCAGCTTGACGAAGGCGCGTCCGAACTCGCGGTGGCCGCCGCCCTCGGCCTGGCCGCCGAGCTGGTGCACCATCACCATCTGGCCGTAGCAGATACCCAGCACCGGCACCCCGAGCTCGAAAAGGCGCTGGTTCGCGCGCGGGCTGTCCGCATCGGAGACGCTCGCCGGACCGCCGGACAGGATCACCGCTTTCGGCGCCAGACGGCCGATCAAGGCGTCATCCACGCTCTGGAACGGATGAATTTCGCAATAGATGCCGTTTTCGCGCAACCGCCGGGCAATGAGTTGGGTGACCTGGCTGCCGAAATCGACGATCAGACAGGTCTGGTGGAGGGGAGGGGGGGTCATGCGGGTCTCGGTCTCGGTCTGCTTGCCTGGGTCGGCCTTTCCATATGGCGTCTCTATATGGCGTGGGGCGCGTCCTGTCACCCGCATGTCGTAACTGACCGAGGGATGGCCGAAAACATCCGGTCGGTCGGGCTGGATCGCGGTCATTTAGATGGTAGAAGCAACGATGTTCGCATTGGTTGCCGCGCCCGGCCGGGGCAGCGCGACCGTGCATGGAAGGCCGAGAGAATGAACCAGAACACCGTGGAACGCCAGGCCGGCGGCGGCCCACGCCGCACCCGTGGCGGCGGTGGCGCCGCGCGCCGCGCCGAGCGCACCGCGCCGAGGCTCGAGGCGGCGCGCTTCATCACCCGCAAGATCCCCGATTTCGAGATCCTCGACGCCGAGGCGATCGAGATCATCGAACACAACGCCGAGACCGTGCTCGAGGAAATCGGCGTCAACTTCGTCGACAACCCGGCCGCCCTGGCGCGCTGGCGCGAGGCCGGCGCCGATATCACCGGCGAGCGGGTGCGCATCCCCCGCGGCCTGGCCCGCAAGCTCTGCGCCACGGCGCCCAGCCAGTACACCCAACATGCCCGCAACCCGCAGCGCAATGTCGAGATCGGCGGCCGCAACCTGGTGCTGGCCCCGGTCTACGGCCCGCCCTTCGTGCGCGACTACGACGGCGGGCGGCGCTACGCCACGATGGCCGATTTCGAGAAGTTCGTGAAACTGACCTACCTGTCGAAATGGCTGCACCATTCCGGCGGCACGGTCTGCGAGCCGACCGATGTCGCGGTCAACAAGCGCCACCTCGACATGCTGTACGCGCATATGCGCTGGTCCGACAAACCGTTCATGGGATCGGTCACCGAGAAATCGCGCGCGGTCGATTCGGTGAAGATGTGCGAGATCCTGTTCGGCAAGGAATTCGTCGCCGGCAACCCGGTGATGACCTCGCTGATCAACATCAACTCGCCGCTGACCTTCGACAGCATCATGATGGACGCGCTCGAGGTCTACGCGGAGGCCGGGCAGGGCTGCATCGTCTCGCCCTTCATCGTCGGCGGCGCCATGGCCCCGGTGTCGGTGGCGGCGACGCTGACCCAGTTGCTGGCCGAGGTGCTGGCCGGGATCGCCTACTCCCAGCTTGTCCGCCAGGGCGCGCCGGTGATCTTCGGCGCCTTCGTGACCTCGATCGACATGAACTCGGGGGCGCCCACCTTCGGCACCCCCGAGGCCTCGAAAATCCTCTACGGCGCCGGCCAGCTGGCCCGCCGGCTGAACCTGCCGTTCCGCTCCGGCGGCGCGCTCTGCGGCTCGAAGCTGCCCGACGCGCAGGCCGCCTACGAGAGCGCCAACACGCTCAACGCGATGCTGCTCGGCGGGGTCAACTTCTGTCTCCACGCGGCCGGCTGGCTGGAAGGGGGGCTGGTCTCGAGCTTCGAGAAGTTCGTGCTCGACGCCGACCAGCTCGGCATCCTGCACTCGATTGCCGAGGGCGTCGACATCTCCGAGAACGGCCAGGCGATGGACGCGATCCGCGAGGTCGGCCCCGGCAGCCATTATCTCGGCTGCGCCCACACCCAGGCGAATTTCAAGGATGCCTTCTGGCGCACCCGGGTGCTCGACTACAAGCCCTTCGAGCAGTGGGCCGAAGAGGGCGGGCGCGACAGCACTCAACTGGCCCATGTCCGGGTCGAGCGGATGCTGAGCGAATACGTCGCCCCGGAGATCGACCCCGGTATCGACGAGGCGTTGCTGGCCTATATCGCCGAGCGCAAGGCGGCGGAGCCCGACGCCTTCGTCTGACGCCGGCCCTGGTTGGCGCCCCGATCCGCCTCGGCGATCAGCGCCGACAGGATCTGCACGTGGCGCCCCGGCCGGTAGGCCGGCGAGCGCCGCCGACGCAACTCCTCGCAGCGCCACTCGGCGTCGCGCAGCCGGATCACGATCGGCCCCCGCGCCGCCGTCGATATCCCGCTGATCGCCCCGGGAAGGTCGTGCTCGCGCCGGTACAGGCGGGCGCCGATGCGCGCCGTTTCGATCAGCAGCTTCGGTCGGATCAGCGGCATGGCCGCGCTCGACAGGCAGGAATGATTTCCCATTTCGGTCCTCCGGTTTTTTCCCGAGACCGATATTCTTCGCTTTTTCGCCGTGTTGCGTGTTTTGTGCAACCAGCGCGCGCATAGGTGACGTTAATTAAAGTAAAGGATGCTTAATACAAGGTAAAAATATACAATGATTGATTAATTAAGACTCCGTTCAGTTCTCACACATACGGATCATTCTGATAAAAATTCACTTAAATAGGGCGAACCGACGTGGCAAACACTCAAGACATCCTCAATTGTTTCGCCGACCTGGCGAAAGCGACGTTTTCCGAGACTGGAGGCGGATGCACGGCGCGCGAGGCGGCGATCTATCTGGCGCATACCGCGCGGGGCGAAAGCCTGCGCGCCCTGGCCGAGGCGACCGGCACCCATCCCAGCACCGTGATGCGCACCGTGCGCCGGGTCGAGGCCCGGCGCGACGACCCGGTGCTCGACAGCATGCTGACCGAGCTGGAACGGCGCGCGGAACTGGCCGGCGACAGGCCCGAGCCCGCCACCAACGCGCCGGCGCCGGACCCGGCTTCCCCCGGCTTGGCCCTCGAATTGCCCGCCGTGATGCCCCGGGCCGAGGTCGAGCGCGAAGCGCGGCGCCATCTGCGCCGCCTGTCCGAGCCGGGCTCGTTCCTGCTGGTCACCCCGGACGCCTCGAAGGGCGGCATTTTCTGCAAGGCCAACGAGCACCGCAAGCCGATCTCGATGGTGCTGGTGAGCACCGCCGTCGCGTTTGTCCGCGAGGGCTGGATCCGGGTCTGCCGGCGCGGTGTCGCCTCGATCCGCTACCGCATCACCGATGACGGGCGCAGCTTTCTCAAGCGCCTGCTGGCCGAGGACGCGATCAAGCGCCTGCCCGCCACCGGTTTCGCCGAAGCGGCCACGCCGTTCCTGGCCCAGCACCAGATCCCCGGCCAGCGCTCGGTGATGAACCCGGCCACCGGCGAGGCCCTGACCTTGGCGGTAAATCTGGGCGAGAACCCGCTCGGCTGGCTGGCGCGGCGCAAGGGGCCGGACGGCCGGCCCTTCCTGAGCCCCGACGAGGTCGAGGCCGGCGAGCGCCTGCGGCTCGATTTCGAGATCGCCCAGATGGGCCCCTCGGTGGCGCAGGACTGGCGCAAGTTTCTCACCCCCGGCGACCGTCTGGCCGGCACGCCGGTTGGCCGCGGCCCCAGCGAGGGGCCGATGGCGGCGCGCGACCGGGTCGCCAAGGCATTGTCGAGCCTGGGCCCCGGCCTCTCCGACTCGGCGCTGCGGGTGTGCTGTTTTCTCGAGGGGCTGGAGGCCTGCGAGCGCCGCATGGGCTGGTCGGCGCGCTCGGGCAAGGTGGTGCTGAAGATCGCCCTGCACCGGCTGAGCGAACACTACGGCCTGGGTGTCACCCGCCACTAAGCGCCGGTTTTAGGGTGGCTTGACCGCGCCCGGACGGCAGTCCAGCTTGGCCGCCATGACCGGACGCATCATCGAGACCCAAGCCGACATCGTTGAAGGCTGCGACTGGCTGACCCGCGCCGAGCCCCGCTTCGGCCGGGCGCTGGCGTTGACCGGAACCCCGCCGCTGCGCCGCCGGCAGGGGGGCTTCGCGGCCCTCCTGCACAGCATCTGCGCCCAGCAGCTCTCCGTCGCCGCCGCCGATTCGGTCTGGGCCAAGCTGTGCGCCGCCAGGGCCGACGACCCGGCGGTCGTGGTCACGCTGAGCGAGGACAAGCTGCGCGAGTGCGGCCTGTCGCGCCCCAAGGCGCGCTATGCCCACGCCCTCGCCGAGGCCGAAATCGACTACGGCGCGCTCGCCTCGATGCCCGAGGAAGAGGCCATCGCCGCCCTGACCGCGGTCAAGGGCATCGGCGTCTGGACCGCCGAGATCTACCTGATGTTCTCGATCGGGCGGGCCGATGTGTTCGCCGCCGGCGATCTCGCCCTGCGGGAGGCGGCCCGCATTCTGTTCGACCTGCCCGGGCGCCCGGCGGAGAAAGCGCTGCGCGCCCGGGCCGCGCATTGGTCGCCCTGGCGGGGCGTTGCGGCGCGCCTGCTGTGGGCCTATTACAGGGCCGCCAAGAATCGCCAAGGCATCTCGGAGTAAGCCCGCATGTCCACCCTGACCGGCCCCCGGGCCGCCCCCCGCTCGGGGCAGACCAAGTCGCTGGTCATCCTGCTGCACGGCTACGGCGCCGACGGCAACGACCTGTTCGGGCTCAGCGGGCCGTTGGCCGAGCGCCTGCCGGACACCGCGTTCCGGTCGCCGAACGCACCTGAAAGATGCCGCGTAAGCCCCATGGCATATCAGTGGTTTCCGATCTCGTGGCTCGACGGCAGCGCGGAGTCCGAGATGGCGGCGGGGTTCCGCCGCTCGGCCGCGATCCTGGACACCTACATCACCGAGGCGATGGCCGAGGAAGGGGTCGGGCCGGAGGCCACCGCCCTGCTCGGCTTCAGCCAGGGCACGATGATGAGCCTCCAGGTGGCGCCGCGCCGGGCCGAGGCGCTGGCCGCCCTGATCGGGTTTTCCGGCCGCTTGCAGGACGGCGGTAAGCTGAAGGCGGAAGCGGTCTCGCGCCCCCCGGTGCTGCTGATCCACGGCGACCAGGACGAGATGATCCCGGTCGCGGCGCTGGCCGAGGCGCGGAGCGGGCTCGCCGAGGCCGGCTTCGACGTGCAAACGCATATCAGCCGCGGCGCCGGCCACGGCATCGCGCCGGATGGTCTGGGCCTGGCGCTGGGCTTCCTGACCGAGCATCTGGGGGCAAGCCCGGAATAAGACCTGGGCAGCCCGGGGACAGCCGGTGCGTAACAGGTCCGCCGCAAGTTGTTGCCATACTGTCCCAATCGGCGGGAATTGGCGTATCTAGAGTCTTGATGATACGCTGGCGCGAGATATAGTGGGCGCGCGGGGGCGCTTCGGGACCGGTTTTCCGCCCCGGCATCGTCGTTGGACGATCAAGCGGCGGGCGAGCAGAAATGGACGGCAGTTTTGCGACCACCTTCGTGCGCCATCCGGCGGGGCATCGGGACAACCCGGCCCTGGTCCTGAACGCCGATTTCCGCCCGCTGTCCTACTTCCCGCTGTCGCTCTGGCCCTGGCAGGACGCGATCAAGGCCGCCTTCCTCGACCGGGTGATGATCGTCGCCGAATACCAGACCGTGGTGCACAGCCCGTCGATCTCGATGCGGCTGCCTTCGGTGGTGGTGCTGCGCGACTATGTGAAGCAGGCCCGCTACCCGGCCTTCACCCGGTTCAACCTGTTCCTGCGCGACCAGTTCTCGTGCCAGTATTGCGGCGCCCAGAGCGAGATGACCTTCGACCACGTGCTGCCGCGCTCGCGCGGCGGGCGCACCACCTGGGAGAACGTCGTCGCCGCCTGCAACCGCTGCAACCTGCGCAAGGCCAACCTGACCCTGCGCCAGGCCGGCATGGCGCTGCACCGCCCGCCGCGCCGCCCGGACGCCTCCGAGTTGCAGAACAAGGGGCGCGGGTTCCCGCCCAACTATCTGCACGACAGCTGGATGGATTTCTTGTATTGGGACGCCGAGCTGGAGTCGTAGGAGCAAGCGTATCGCCCGGCCCCACCGTCGCAGCCTCCCCCCCCATCCCCCCTCCCAGAGGGAGTGGGGGGCGAAATCTGTGGGGCCGGGAGGTGGCGCCGGAAATCCGCGCCAGCGGATTTCGTCACGGGCAAAAACTAACGCCCCGGCGCCCGCACCGCCGCGGCCAGCCACAGCGCCGCCAGCCCGAGCGAGATCAGCGCGTTCCACGAGGCCATGCTGAGGCCGAGCAGATCCCACTGCACCTCGTCGCAGCGCACCAGTGGCGCGCTCATGATCCGGGCCATCAACTGATCGACCGAGAGGCCGGTGATATCGGACGAGGTGCAGGTGTCCGGCCCCTCCCACCAGCCGCGCTCGATGCCGGTGTGATAGAGCCCGATCCCGGCGCCGGCCAGCATCGTCAGCACGCCCAGCACCGCCAGCGGCCGGATCTGGCGCCACAGCACCGTGACCGCCAGCGCCGCGATCACCATGGCGGCGACATGCGGCCAGCGCTGCCAGATGCAAATCGGACAGGGCGTCAGCCCGCCGATGAACTGGGACCCCAGCGCCCCGGCCAGGATCGCCGCCGATCCGGCGCCCGCGATCAGCAGCCATCCCCGCGCCGTCCTCACCAGGCCCCTGGTCACAACAGGACCTTCGCCACCACGAATCCTCCCACCAGCAGGGCGACGAACAGCGTCGCCATCAGGCCCAGCCGTTTCTCGATGAAAGCCCGCACCGGCGGGCCGAATTTCCACAGCAAGGCGGCGACGAGGAAGAACCGTGCCGCCCGCGCCACCACCGAGGCCACGGAAAAGACAACGAAATCAAGCCCCGTCACCCCCGACAGGATGGTGATCACCTTGTAGGGGAACGGCGTGATCCCGGCCACCAGTACCGCCCAGGCGCCCCACTCGTTATAGGTCGCCTGGAACTCGGCGAACTTTTCGCCATAGCCGTAGAAGCCCAGCACCGGCTCGCCCACGGTCTCGAAGAAGAAGGCCCCGAGCGCATAGCCCAGAACCCCGCCCAGCACCGAGGCGACGGTGGCCACGCCGGCGATCAGGAAGGCCCGGCGCGGTGCTGCCAGGATCATCGGGATCATCAGCACATCGGGCGGGATCGGGAACACCGAGCTTTCGGCGAAGCTGACCACGGCCAGCACCCGGAGCGCGTCGCGGCGCTCCGCCAGTGAAAGGGTCCAGTGATAGAGCCGACGCAGCATCCGCGCCCGATATCAGGCGAGGGGGGGTGTGTCCAGCGGGGCGCGGGCGGCGCCCCGCTCACCTCCCGCCCCGTCATGCCACGGCTTGGCCGGGGCATCTCGCGCTCCGGGCATACACGCCTGCGAGAGATCCCCCGGCCAAGCCGTGGGATGACGGGGCGATAGGCCTGCGCGGCGCACCGCCCCTTGCGCTCGGTCTCGGCGTGCTTATGATGCGGCCCGCGCCCGGATGGCGGAATTGGTAGACGCAGCGGACTCAAAATCCGCCGGTGGCAACACCTTGGGAGTTCGAGTCTCCCTCCGGGCACCAGATCGCGAACAAACGGTATTCCGGCTTTTCCCAACTCGGAAATCACCTCGGACATTGGCGAATCATTTGAAATGAACTATTGTTAAAGTTGTGATGTACAAATGTTGTCTAGCGTAAAAGTTGTCTATCGCAACTATTGCGATGCGTAAAACCGGAGGGTTCCATGACCAAATTCACTGAATTCTTCAGCGATGCCGCTGGCGCCATTACCATCGACTGGATCGCCATTAGCGCGGTCATCGTGCTGCTCGCCATCATGACCTTCTATGCGATCGTCAACGGCGGTATGTCCGAGCTGGTTCCGGGCTACGACGCGACGCTCGCCGGCGAACCCGCGCAGGTTGTCGTCGGCACGATCGTTATCGAGTGACCTGACGGTTCACTGAGCCACGCCCCAATCCCCGGGCAGATTCGACGCGTAAGTTGGCTGGGGATCCGGTCTGCCAGCCGGTTTTTTCGATTTCTCTTCCGCACCGGTATGCGGCGTCCGCGGGCGCCGCGCCGGCCGTTTTCGTCGCGCCAGGTCGGGAATTTAAACGTTTGTCAACACAATTGCAGGCACACTCGGTGCCAGGAACGGGAATCTGTCATGCATGGAGCCGGGATCACTTCCGTCACTGCCGCGCTTGCGCCGCGCCCCGGCGCGCGTGGGCAGGGCACCGATCCGGCCCGTGGCGCCGGCGAAGCACCTCCCCATGTCCCCGAAGCGGAGACCGCCGCGGCGAAAGCCGACGCCCGCCCCGGCGGGGCTCTTACCCAGCCCGCCGTCGGCCCCGAAGGCGCCCGCGGGCTGGCGCTGTCGCAAACCCCGGCCGCCGCCTCGCCCGACGGACTCAGCGCCGACGAGCAAAATCTGGTCCGCCGGATGGCGGCCCGCGACCGCGAGGTGCGCCAGCACGAACAGGCCCACGCCCGGGCCGGCGGGTCCCATGCGGGCAGCCCGACCTTCAGCTACCAGATCGGCCCGGACGGCAGGCGCTACGCCACCGGCGGCGCGGTGGCGATCGACACCGCCCCGGTTCGCGACAACCCGGAGGCCACCATCGCCAAGATGCAGGTCGTCAAGGACGCCGCCCTCGCCCCGGCTTCGCCCTCGATGGCCGACCGCCGGATCGCCGCCCAGGCGGAGGCGACACGGCTCGCCGCCATCGCCGAGCTTGCCGCCAGCCGCAGGGATGCCTTGGAGCAGCCGGAGGACGCCCCCGGGGTCACCGGCCGGCTGTTCACTCAACTCGACCGCCCGGAGCCGGGTGACGAACTCTCCCGCGCGGTCTGAGCCGCCGCCCGCCCGGCCCCCGGTTCGCCGCCGCCGCCGGGGTCAGTATTCGACCATGCCGCTGTCCCAGGCCCAGTCGAGCAGCTCGTCCGGCAACTCGTCCGGGTAGAACTCCATGCGCTGTTTGCCCTCATGGCTCGACAGGATGCCCGCGTGGTCCCCCTTCAAGGTGCACCAGACCCGGTATTTGCGCACTTCGCGCTGCCGGCCGCGGCCGCGGACGCCATAGGCCTTGATCCGGTGGATGCCGCCGGGGCAGCGCTTGGCGTTGGCGTAGACGAACGGGCAGCCGGGCTCGGCGCTTTCGATCACCGCCCCGGGCTCGACCGCGATCTGCTCCAGGTTCTCCCCCGGCCCCTGCCGGTCGATCACCAGGAAATCCTGCCGCTCGGCCAGCACCAGCAACGGGTGGTGCCAGACGCCGGGCCGATATTGCACCCCCTGATCGCCGCGGGCGCGGAACAGGCGCAGATCGGCCGCGCCGGGCCGCGCGCCCTCGGCGACCACCACCAGCCAGTCCTCCGCTGACAGCGGGAAGAAGGCCTGGCTTCCCAGCGGGTGGCGCTCCAGCCCCCGGATCGTCACCGGCCGGGGCCATTGGCTGGCGCGGAAGATCGAGACGATGGCCTCGCCGCCGGGCCCCGGCTCGGCAGTAGCGAGCGCGTGGAACCGGGTCGTGGTGCCGTCGTTGATGGGCAAGCTTGCCGCCCCCGCGGTCTCGATCACCGTGCCGAAGGGAGCGAAGGCCGCCGCCGTCAGGGTCTCGGGCACCAGTCGTCTCACGCCCGCCGCCCGAAGATGCGCAGGCGCGAGACGCCGCCGTCGGGGAAGATGTTCAGCTTCACATGGCTGACCGGCCCGAGCGCCCGGATCGCCGCGCCCTCGAACAGGTGGATGGCGTCGCCCGTCAGCTTCTGCTCGCCCATCAGCTCGGGCCAGAACATCGCCTGGCTCACCGTCGAGCGCCCGGTGCCCCACGCCACCCTTGCCGCCTGAACCGAACAGCGGTCGGGGAAGTTGCCTTTGAAATGGGCGGTATCGACCTCGATCCGCTCGACCGTGCCGACCGCACCGAGTTTGACGATCAGCCAGTCGTTGCCCGGCTCGCGCCGCCGCCTGGTCTCCCAGCCGTCGCCCATGTCGGCGCCGCGCCCCTCGGCCAGCAGGGCCCAGACATCGCCGTAATGGGCGTCGTTGAAGGCCCGCACCCGGCCGCCGTTCTTCAGCGCCGAGAGCTCGACCACCGCGTCGCGGCCGCTCGCGTCCCAGGACGGCACCGGGTCGCCGTAGACCCGCAGCCGGGCGATGCCGCCGTCGGGGTGGATGTTGAGGCGCAGCCAGCGCCACGGCCCCGGCTGGCCGCAAGCCACCAGATGATGCGCCGAGGGGCCCAGATCGGTCGAGGGCACGATCTCGGTCCAGCCCGCATCGTCTTCCGGCATCTCGTCGGCGGCGCTGGCCCAGACCGAGGCGGCGGGCGGGTAGTTGCCGGTGAAATGCGCGGTGTCGAAATCGAACCCCCGGACCATCCCCAGCACCCCCAGCCGCAGCACGCACCAGTCGTAGCCGTCGTCGCGCCGGCGCTTCGATTCCCAGCCGTCCATCCACTTGCCGAAGTCGTCGAAGAGGCCGGGCTTGAACACCGCCGGCGGGTCCGCCAGCATCCGCGCCATCGGCGCGAAACTGTCGTCCGAGCAGGCCACCGCCGCGCTGCCCAGCCGGGGCGAGGCGAGATTGATGGTGTCCTGCGCCCAGCCGGGCAGGGCCTCCGGCCCAGGGGCGATGATCCACGGGGCGACGATATCGGTCATGGGGTCTCCTCGGCTAACGCCTGCAAGCGCAGGCGGGCGATGCGGTGGACCTGGGCCAGCGCCTGGCGAAATTCGGCGGCCCGGCCGTTGGCGGCCCGGCGGCGGAAGGCGGCCAGGATCGCGGCGCGCTCGTGGCCCTTCACCGCGATGATGAAGGGGAACCCGAAGCGCGCCTGGTAGGCGTCGTTCAGGCGCTTGAATTCCGCGAATTCCTCCGGCGAGCAGCGCTCCAACCCGGCGCCGGCCTGTTCGGAGGTCGAATCGGCGGTCAAATCACCCCGCACCGCCAGCTTTCCCGCGAGATCGGGGTGGGCCCGGAGCAGCGCCAGTTGCGCCTCCTCCCCCGCCGCCTCGACCCGCGCCGCCATTGCGCCTGCCAGCGTCTCGGCCTCATCCGCCACCGCCCCCTCGTCCCAGACTGCGGCGGCAATCCAGGGGCTGTGTTCGTAGACGCCCCCGTAACGAGCGAGAAATCCAGCGCGGTCCAGCCCGCCGGGCGGCAGTTTCGCGAACCGGGTCATGCCTTGTCCGGCGGGAAATGCTCCCGCCAGTGCCGGGCGATATCGACCCGG
>JACZTQ010000249.1 GCA_022573605.1 Pseudomonadota bacterium
TCCGGTAGGAGGATTGAGCGCCGGATCGCGCCGGCCCCACCCCACGTCATGCCCCGGCTCGACCGGGGCATCCAGTCCTTGACCGGTTGCTCTAAAGACTGGATCATCGGGTCAGGCCCGGCAATGACGGCAGGACTGGCGCCGCCCTGGCCCGCCGGTTGACGCTGACCGCCTTGATCACCGCGATCACCTCGCGCCCTTCGGCCAGCCCCAGCCGCTCGGCCGAGCGGCGGGTGATCCGGGCCAGCAGGATGGCGCCGCCGCAGACCAGCCGGATATCGCAGAACGGGCCGGGGCCGGAGGCGATCCCGGCGACCCGGCCGCGGATCAGGTTGATGGCGCTGATCGCGGCCGGCGGCTCCAGCGCCAGCATCACGTCGCGCGCGGCGATGCGCAGGCGCACCTGCGCCCCGGGCTCGGCCTCGACCCGCGCCACCCAGAGCCGGCCGCCGTTGAAGCCGAGTTCGCTCAGCCCGCCCTCCACATCGTGGTGCAGCACCTCGGCCGTGATCACCGACATCGGTTCGGACTGGCCGGTCAGCGCCAAGAGGTCGAGCCGCGAGAGGATCTCTTCCACCGGCCCGGCGGCGACGCAGCGCCCCTCGTTGACGACGACGATATCGTCGGCCAGCCGGGCGACGTCGTCGAGGGCGTGGCTGACCAGCACGATGGGGATGCGGGCCGCGTCGCGCAACCGCTCCAGGTGCGGCAGGATCTCGGACTTGCGGGCCTGGTCGAGGGCGGCCAGCGGCTCGTCGAGCAGCAGCAGGCTGGGCTTCATCAGCAAGGCGCGGCCCAGCGCCACGCGCTGGCGCTCGCCGCCCGAGAGCCCGGCCGGGCGGCGCTCCAGCAGGTGGCCGATGCCCAGCATCTCGACGACATGCCCGCGCTCGGCCGGCGACGGCGGCTCCGGCGAGCGCCGGGCGCCGAAGTCGAGATTGCGCTTCACCGAGAGATGCGGGAACAGGCGGGCGTCCTGGAAGACGTAGCCGATGCGCCGTTGCCGGGCTGGCAGGTTGAGGCCGGAGGCGCTGTCGAAAACCGCCTTGCCGTTGATCTCGATATAGCCGCTCTCTGGTTTAAGAAGTCCTGATATCAGATTGATACAGGTGGATTTTCCTGAACCTGATGGTCCGAACAAGGCGGTCAGGCCGGGCCGCTCGATGGCGAATTCCATCGCCAGCCGGAAACCGCGGAAGCGGTGCTCGATGCGGACCGTCAGGGTCATCGTCCGGACAGCCTGCGGACCCGCTGGGCGGCGACCTCGGCCAGCACCAGCCCGGTCACCGCCAGGGCGATGGAGAGCGCCGCCAGGCGCGCCGCCGCGGTCTCGCCGCCGGGGGTCTGGATCGCGGTGTAGATCGCCAGCGGCAGGGTGCGGGTCTCGCCGGGGATGTTGGAGACGAAGGTGATGATGGCGCCGAACTCGCCCAGACTGGCGGCAAAGGCGGTGATCGCCCCGGCCAGGATGCCGGGCAGGGCCAGCGGCAGGGTGATGTTGACGAAGCGGTCGAGCGGCCCGGCGCCGAGGGTCTCGGCGGCTTGGCTGAGGCCGGGGTCGATGGCCTCGATCGAGAGCCGGATCGAGCGCACCTGGAACGGGAAGGTGATGATCGCCGCCGCCAGCGCCGCCCCGGCCCAGGAGAAGGCGAAGCGGATGCCGAAATTCTCCAGCAGCCAGGCGCCCAGCGGCGCCCTGGTGCCGAAGGAGATCAGCAGCAGATAGCCCATCACCACCGGCGGCAGCACCAGCGGCAGGTGCACCAGGCTGTCGACCAGGGCGCGGCCGGGGAAGCGTCCCCGCGCCAGCAGGAAGGCGACCGCCACCGCCGGGGGCAGCGCCGCGCCGACGGCGACCACGGCGACCTGGAGGCTGAGCATCAGGGCCTCGATCTCGGCCGGGGTGAAGGCGCTCCACATATCAGTTCCGGGTGAAACCGAAGCGCTGGAAGATCGCCAGCCCTTCGTCGCTGATGAGGAAGGCGAGGAAGGCGCGCGCTTGGGCGCTATCGCCGTCGCGGGTGATGGCGATGGGATAGTTGATCGGCGCGTGGGAGGCGCGGGGCAGGATGGCGAGGACCTGCACCTGCGAGGTGAGACGGGCGTCGGTGGCGTAGACGATGCCCAGCGCCGCCTCGCCGCGGGCCACCAGCGCCAGGGCGGCGCGGACATTGTCGGTCGGCGCAAGGCGCGGGGCGATGGTCTGCCAGAGCCCGAGGCTTTCAAGGGACTGGCGGGCGTAGATGCCGGCGGGAACATGGGCCGGGTCGCCCAGCGCCAGCCGCCCGGCGGGGCCGAGGGCGGTGGTGATTTCCTCGGCGGTGGGGGGGCTGGAGAGGGTAACCTGGTCGCCGGATGGCGCGATCAGCACCAGCCGGTTGCCGATGGCGCTGGTGCGGGTTGCGGGCAGGATCGCGCCGCTTTTGGCGAGGTAGTCGGCCCAGTCCTCGCTGGCGAGTGCGACCAGCCCGGCCGGGGCGCCGGCCTCGACCTGGCGCGCCAGGGTCGACGAGGAGGCGAACGAGAACCGGACGGCAACGCCTTGCGATTGCTTGAATTCCCGCCCCGCTTCTGTCATCGCCTCGGTCAGGCTGGCGGCGGCGAAGACGGTCAGCGTCTCGCCGCCGACGGCCGCTGCGCCGGTCGCAAGACCGGAAGCGAGGGCGAGCACGGGGATCAGCAATCTGGACAGGGGGCGCATGGGGTCCGGGGCAGGTTTCGTTATATACAACAGGATATAACGGGATGGCGCGGCCGATGCAACCAGCCGGGCCGCGACATGGTGGTTGCCCGATCGCCTGCCGGGCGGTATCCCCAAGGTGTTGGAGGACGGGCGCAATCGGCCCGGAAGACGGGAGCGAGGCAGATGAAGTTCGTGATTATCACCGATCCCCATTTCGTGCCCGAGGGGGAGACGCTGTTCGGCCTCGATGCGCGGGCGAACCTGGCCCGGGCGGTCGAGCTGATCAACCGCGACCACCCGGATATCGCCCTGGTGATCCTGCTCGGCGACCTGACCCAGCGCGGCGAGCCGGCGGCTTACGCCAGCATCGCCGAGATCCTGGCGCCGCTGAAGGCGCCGCTGGTGCCGATGACCGGGAACCACGATGCGCGCGAGGCGCTGCGCGCGGCGTTTCCGCAGACCGACCGCGACCCGGGCGGGTTCGTCCAGGCGCTGCGGGTCTACGACGACGCCAGCATCCTGACCCTGGACACCCTCGACGAGGGCGGCGGGTCGAGTGCCGGGTATCTCTGCGCCGAGCGGCTTGCCTTCCTGGAGCAGTCGCTTGGCGAGGCTCCGGCGGACCGCCCGTTGCTGGTGTTCCAGCACCACCCGCCGCTCGATACCGGGCTCGAGGCGCTGGACCGGATCAAGCTGAAGAACCCGGAGCAGGAGTGGGCGGTGATCGCCCGGACCCGGCGGCCCGACTACCTGTTCATGGGTCATGTGCACCGGCCGGTGACGGGGCTGTGGCGGGGCATTCCGTTCCACATCCAGCGCGGGGTGTCGCACCAGGTGGCGTTCGAGCTCGAGTACAGGGACGGCGTTCCGGGGACTTACGAGGAGCCGGACTATGTGCTGGTCGAGGCCGGGCCGGGGGGCGTGGTGATCCACCAGCGGGCGTTCAACTACGCCGGGCCGCGCTTCCTGATGAGCGACAAGGCGGCGCAGCGGGGGCCGCGGCTGGGGTGAGGGCGGCGCGGTTGGCGGGGTTGGTGCGGGGGGCACGCCCCCCTCCCCAACCCTCTCGAACGGTGCGCAGAATGCGCACCCTACAGGGCAGCGGCGCACGGCCCCCCTCCCTAACAACCCTCCCTCCGAGGGGGGAGGGGACCGCGCTGCACGGGGGGAGGGGGTGCTGGTAGGGGTGGTGCGGTGCGGGTTGTGATCGCGGCCGGGCCGGGCCATTGTTTCGCGGCCGACTCTGAGCCCGTCCGGGAGAAAACCATGCGCCCTGCCGCCCTGCCCGCCGCCACGCTGACCGCGCTGCTGATCCTGGCCCCGCCCGCGTCGGCGGGGATCGTGGAGGATTGCTTGCAGGATCGCGACCCGGGCCTGAATGTCAGCGCCTGCACGGCGGTGATCGACTCCGGCCAATGGCAGGGCAAGGAGCTTGCCGCCGCCTACAACAACCGCGGTATCGCCCATGGCATCCTCGGGGACTCGAAACGGGCGGTCGAGGACTTCGGCCAGGCGTTGGGGCTCGACCCGGACAACGCGCACTACTTCCTCCAGCGCGGGCTCGCCTATCGGGACCTCGGCAAGAACCGCCGGGCGCTCAAGGATTTCAGCCGGACGCTGCGCCTCGACCCGGACTCCGTGGTCGCCTACATCAACCGCGGGCTGGCCTTTCGCGACCTCGACAACCCTAACCGGGCGGTCAAGGATTTCGACCAAGTGCTGCGGCTCGACCCAGACAACGCCCCGGCCTACAACAACCGGGCCTGGACGCTGTACTATTGGCGCCGCTACGCCGAGGCGCTGGGCGATGCGGAGCGGGCGCTGGCGCTGAGTCCCGGCAATCCGGCCGCCCTCGACACCCGTGCCCATGTGCTGGCGGCGCTGGGGCGCACCGGCGAGGCGGTGGCCGAGTTCGAACGCGCCATGCAGGCGGGTGGCGGGACTTTCGTGCGGATGTATCAGCAGGCGCTGGCCAAGCACGGGCATTACCGGGGCGCCGTCGATGGGGTCTACGGGGCGCCGGTGCGGGCGGCGCTGGCGGCTTGTCTGGAGGCCGGGTGCCGGGTGGTGGAGTGAGGCGCGGGGCGGGGTTGGTGCGGGCGGATTCGACCCCCCTCCCTAACCGTCCCCCCTG
>JACZTQ010000250.1 GCA_022573605.1 Pseudomonadota bacterium
GCACCACAGACCGTCATCCGTCTCGGGCGGCGCTTGCAGCATCCGCTCTCGATGTCTTGCAAGATTAACGAACGATTTTTTCGCCACCAGACTTGATGGAGCGTCAGGTGGGAGAATGATCGCCCCGAGGTCAGGCCCCAATTCATGTTCGTTCCCGCGAGCGATACCGAGATAGTGAAGCCCTGCAGTCTCTACAGTGAAGGCGCTAATATCTGGCGACAGGATCATGCCCACGCGACCGGTTGTTGGAAGCACATCCAAAACATGATGCGCGGTCAATATGGCTCGTGAGCTCCCCAATTCTATAAGTGTGCCTGATCCTCGAAGATAAGCATCGCCGTCGCCTAGCTGCACAAGCCCCACCGTGAAATCCGTAACACGATGTTGTATCTCGGAAATAAGCTGCTCAGGGATATCGCTCGGTGCCAGTCTTTCCATGGCAGATTGCCTCCGGTAATAGCAATGCCTAACCTTGGCGTGCGCGGATGCAGAATACACGTTTAGCCACCAACCACGAACAGGATTGGCCCCCGGAGCTTATGTCGCAAAGGCTGTAAGGACCGTTTTGGGTCACAACCGGGCACCCCTTGGGCAGGCCGCAAGATCCGGAAAGCAAGCAAAGCAGTCATCTGCTAGTTTTTGATCCCTTCCCTGATCGGCCCGGGGCTCGGCCGCAGCAATTGGGTCAAGCATGTCCTGCCTGATCTGGTGCGATGAAGGGCACAGGCAACGCTTCACACATGTCTTTCCGGCAGCGTGGGGCGTCGCCCGCATGAACGATCGATTCTGCAGCGTTAACTATTTTACTCTTTTGAATCAATAACTTGAAAAGCGTCCACATGTGGACGCCTCAAGGCAGGCACCAACCTGCCCCTTGCACGGCCCAAATGGGGAAGGCCCGCCCGGTCCGGTCAGATCGTCGCCGCCAGTTCCGCCGCCGCCGCGCCGTGGGTCGCCTCCAGCCGCTGACGCATCTTGCGCAGCGCCTGCGCCTCCAGTTGGCGCACCCGTTCCTTCGACAGAGCTTGACCCCGAGGCTCTCCAGCGTCTCCGGCGCTTCGGTCATCTTGCGCGCCGTGATGATCATCCGCTCGCGCTCGGTCAGGGCTTTGAACGCCTCGTCCAGCAGACCCCGCGCGTGGTTGAGATCGGAGCTCCGCGACACCGTCTCCTCGGCCTGCGGGCTGTTGTCCTCCAGGGTCTCGACCCATTCGCGGCCTTCGTCGCCGGCCTGGGTGGCGTTGAGCGAGAAGTCGGCGCCCGAGAGCCGCGCATCCATCATGTCGACGTCGCGCAGCGCCACCCCCAGCTCGGGCGCGATCTCGCGGCGGATTTCGTGGGCGGACGGGTCGCGGCCATCCATGCCGATCTCGGCCTCGATCTTGGCCTTGACCCGGCGCAGGTTGAAGAACAGCGACTTCTGGGCCGAGGTCGAACCGGTGCGCACCAGCGACCAGTTGCGCATCACGTAATCCTGGATCGACGCCTTGATCCACCACACCGCGTAGGTCGAGAACCGCACGCCGCGCTCGGGATCGAATTTCGAGGCCGCCTTCATCAGGCCGACGCCGGCCTCCTGGATCAGGTCGTTCATCGGCGCGCCGTAGCGGCGGTACTTGGCCGCCATCGAGATCGCCAGGCGCAGATAGGCGGTCACCAGCCGGTGCAGCGCCTGCTCGTCGCCCTCGTCGCGCCAGGCCCGGGCCAGCGCGATCTCGGTCTCGGCGTCGAGCAATTCGGCGGCCATCGCCCGGCGGGCGACATCCGAGCCCCCGGGGGAACTCTTCGGTGGTGCAAACCGGTTTCCCATCGCGTGCCCTCCCGATAGCGTCTGGAACGGTCTTCCCGTGCCACACTACGCTGACATGGCCGCTCCGGATCACGCCAGCAACAATCTCTCACACCATCGTGACGCCTTGTTTCATCGGCGTCGCGACGGCATTCGCGTCCCCATGCTCAGACCGCATCGACATATTCGCCGCGCGCCGGGTAGTTCTTGGCGATGGCGAAATCGAGCGCGCCGACCAGCTCGGAGAAATGTGGCCGCACGAACGGCATGGTCTGGACCGAGCCGTAGTAGAGTGTCTGGTCGGCATTGATCATGAACAGCCCCGGCTCGGCGAACAGCGCCGGCTCCTCGATGCCGATCGAGGTCTTGCCCCGCCCGGTCGAGATGTAGAGCCCCCATTCGCGCGCCTTGGCGAGCGCCAGGCCATGGCCGAAACGCAGCGCCTTGGCGCCGATATTGTCGGCCATGGCGCGGGCGCGTTCGGCGTCGTCGGAGCTGATCGCGATGGAACCGACGCCGCGCTCGGCGAATTCCGGCACCCGCTTCTCGAACTCGGTCAGATAGCGCGCGCAGATCGGGCAGTGCAGACCGCGGTAGAAGCAGACCACGGTGCCGCGCTCGGAGGGCTCCCCAGCCAGTTCGAACCGGCCATGGTCGAGGGTCTCGACGGCCAGATCGGGCACCTTGCGGCGGGGGATCAGCATCCGGGCTTCCTCCATGCGTGTTCTTTTTCTACTTGTGTAAAAGCCTATCAGGGCTTAAAGTCCGGAAAATCCGAAAAACCTGATCGAAACACCGAAAGAGACTCCAATGAACGCCCCGATGAAAAGCCCGCTGCCCCGCCAAATGAACGATTGCGACCGCCTTTCGGCGCTGATTTCGCGCTTCGAGATGACCGTGACCCCGGCCCCCGACGGCGACGGCAACCTGGCGATCCTGGGCTGTCCGGGCATCGGCGAGCCGCGCATGGTGGTGTTCTCGCCCCGGGGCGAGGCGAACTGCTGCAACGACGACCCGGTGCTGGTCTCGGCGCATGCCTCCTGGGGCGGCGACGCCAACCCGCTGCTGACGGCGCTGCCGGCGAAAATCTGCTTCGACGCCACCGGGGACGAGGAGATGACCCTGCTCTTGCGCCTGTTCATGGCCGAGGTGAAGGCCAGGCGCTGCGGTTCGCAACCGGTGCTGAACCGGCTCGGCGAGGTGCTGGTGATCAAGCTCCTGCGGGTCGAGATCAGCCGCGGCGCCACCGCGCCGGGTCTGGTCGCCGGGCTGGCCGACCCGCGCCTGGCGCGCGTCATCGTGGCGATGCATGACGACCCCGGCCGGGCCTGGCGCAACGACGACCTGGCGGCCGAGGCCGGGCTGTCGCTCAGCCGCTTCGCCGAGACCTTCCTGGAGACCGTCGGCGAGACCCCGCAATCCTATCTGCGGCGCTGGCGCATGACCCTGGCGCGCCAGGACATAAGGCGCGGCGAGCGGGTGCAGGCGGTGGCGCGGCGCTACGGCTATGGCAGCCCGGAGGCGCTGAGCCGCGCCTTCTCGCGCCAGTTCGACATCAACCCGCTGGCGCTGCGCCGCGAGGCGGCGCACGCCTGAGTCTCTGCCCTGACGGCTCCACCTGCCCACCCCTCCGCCCCGCCCAACCACCGATCCTGCCCCGGTAGCGTCGGTGGTTGGGCGGGGCGGAGGGGTGGGCAGGTGGAGCCGAAAATCCGCGAATGCGGATTTTGTCACGGGCAAAGACTCGCGGGGCCGGCAGGTGGAGCACGCCCAAAAGACGCAAAGCAGCTTTTGGAACCGACGTAGGGGTCCCGAAGGCGGACAATCATGTCCGCCCTACCGGGCGCCGGTGGTAGGGCGGACATGATTGTCCGCCCCCGAGACTCAGCCATAAATCACTGCCGTCAGGTAAAGCCCGTCCGGTGGCGCCACCGGGCCGCAGGCGGCGCGGTCGCGGGCGGCCAGCGCCTCGGCCACGCGGGCGACCGGCCATTTGCCCGCCCCGACCCGCTCCAGCGTGCCGACCAGGCTGCGCACCTGGTGGTGCAGGAAGGAGCGCGCGGCGAGGTGGCAGCGGATCTCCTCGCCGTCCCGGACGACGCGGAATTCGTCCAGCGTCTTGACCGGGCTCGCCGCCTGGCACTGGGCCGAGCGGAAGGTGCTGAAGTCGTGCCGCCCCACCAGCAGGTCCGCCGCCGCCTGCATCGCCGCCGCATCGAGCTCATGCGGCAGCCGCCAGGCCAGCCCCTTCTCGATGGTCAGCGGCGCCCGGCGGCAGACGATCCGGTAGAGGTAGCGCCGCCCCGTGGCGCTGAAGCGGGCGTGGAAGTCGTCCGCCACCCGCTCGGCGGCCAGCACCGCCACCGGGTCGGGCTTGAGGTGCCAGTTCAGCGCCTCGGCCAGGCGGGACGGCTCCCAGGCCTTCGCCAGATCGCAATGGGCGACCTGTCCGGTGGCGTGGACCCCGGCATCGGTGCGCCCGGCCCCGGCAATGGCGGGCGCGTCCGGCTCCAGCGCCTTCAGCGCGGCCTCGAGAGCGCCCTGCACCGAGGGACCGTTGTCCTGGCGCTGCCAGCCGACGAAGGGGCCGCCGTGATATTCCAGTGTGAGCTTGTAGCGCGGCATGGCCGCCTCCATTGCGCGAAACGCCGGGGCTTGGCAAGTCCTGGCGGCGCCGGGAGCCGGGTGTGAAATCAGGGGATTTCACGCGTGAAATGGGGGTCAAGATGTTGAATTTAAAAGAAATACGAAAAATAGGGTAAGTATGGTTAATGAGACTCTAACGCATCGGCGCGAAGGTGGATTTGTCGGAAGAACATCCGCGAGCCTTCTGTCATCCCGGCGAAAGCGGGGACCTCGGGGTGGTGTCGAGAGGTCCCCGCTTTCGCGGGGATGACAGCGGCCCGCCTCAAGCCCTCCGCACCAGGTTCGAGACCAGGAACAGCCCCAGCGCCACCACCACCATCGAGGGACCGGCGGGGGTGTCGGCGACCCAGGCCAGGCGCAGCCCGCCCAGCGCGGC
>JACZTQ010000018.1 GCA_022573605.1 Pseudomonadota bacterium
GGACAACCTGAAGTTCGAGGTCGAGCTGATCCACCCGATCGCGATGGAGGAGACGCTGCGCTTCGCGATCCGCGAGGGCGGCCGCACGGTGGGCGCCGGGGTGGTGTCGAAAGTCATCGAGTGAACGAAAGTATCATGATGGCCCGGTATCAGCCGGGCCATCGCTACCAGAACCTGCCAGGCGGAGAGGCGAGAGATGCAAGGTCAGAACATCAGAATCAGGCTCAAGGCCTTCGATCACCGGGTGCTGGACGCCAGCACCGCCGAGATCGTCAACACCGCCAAGCGGACCGGCGCGCAGGTGCGCGGCCCGATCCCGCTGCCCAACAAGATCGAGAAGTTCACGGTGCTGCGCGGACCGCACATCGACAAGAAGAGCCGTGAGCAGTTCGAAATCCGGACGCACAAGCGTCTTCTGGACATCGTCGATCCGACGCCCCAGACCGTGGACGCGCTGATGAAGCTCGACCTGGCCGCCGGTGTCGATGTCGAAATCAAGCTCTGAGGAGGGCGTGATGCGCTCTGGTATCATCGCCAAGAAGCTCGGCATGACCCGGCTCTTCATGGCGGACGGACGGCAGATCCCTGTCACCGTGCTGCAGATGGAGAACCTCCAGGTCGTCGCCCAGCGCCTGCCCGAGACCGACGGCTACACCGCCGTCCAGCTCGGCGCGGGCGAGGCCAAGGCAAAGAACACCACGCAGCCGATGCGCGGCCACTTCGCCCGCGCCAGCGTCGCGCCCAAGCGCAAGCTGGTGGAGTTCCGGGTCGCGCCCGAGAACATGATCGCGGTCGGCGAGGAGATCACCGCCGACCATTATTTCGAGGGCCAGTATGTCGACGTGGCCGGCACCTCGATCGGCAAGGGCTTCGCCGGGGCGATGAAGCGGCACAACTTCAAGGGGCTGCGCGCCTCGCACGGGGTGTCGGTCAGCCACCGCTCGCTCGGCTCGACCGGCCAGTGCCAGGACCCGGGCAAGGTGTTCAAGGGCAAGAAGATGGCGGGCCACATGGGCGCCGTGCGGGTCACGGTGCAGAACCTCCAGGTGGTCAGGACCGACGCCGAGCGCGGGCTGATCATGGTCAAGGGTGCGGTTCCCGGCGCCAGGGGCGGCTGGGTGACGATCAAGGACGCGGTGAAAAAGCCGGCGCCCGAGAACGTGATCCTGCCCGCGGCGCTGCGCTCGGCCGCCAAGGCGGCGGCCGCCGCCGCCGAGGCCGCCGAGGCCGAGGCCAAGGACGAAAGCCCGGACGGCGCGCCCGAGGGAGGCGACCAGTCATGAAGATCAAGGCGATCAACCTGGACAGCAAGGCGGCCGGCTCGGTCGAGCTGTCCGACGAGGTCTTCGGCCTCGAGCCGCGGGCCGACATCCTGCACCGGGTGGTGCGCTGGCAACTCGCCAAGCGCCAGGCCGGAACCCACAAGACCAAGACCCGGGGCGAGGTCAGCTATTCGACCAAGAAGATCTACCGCCAGAAGGGCACCGGCGGGGCCCGGCACGGCTCGCGCGGGGTCACCCTGATGCGCCACGGCGGCACCGCCAAGGGTCCGGTCGTGCGCAGCCACGCCATCGCCCTGCCGAAAGCGATTCGCAAGCTGGGCCTGAAGCTGGCGCTGAGCTCGAAGGCCAGGGCGGGCGAGCTGATCGTGATCGACGAGGCCACGCTGGCCGAACCCAAGACCAAGGCGCTGGCGGCCAAGATCGGCAAGCTGGGCTGGACCAAGGCGCTGGTGATCGACGGCACGGTGGTGGACGCGAACTTCGCCCGCGCCGCCCGCAACCTGACCGGGATCGACGTGATTCCGAGCCAGGGCGCGAATGTCTACGACATCCTGCGGCGCGACCTGCTGGTGGTGACCAAGGCCGGTGTCGAAGCGCTGGAGGCGCGACTGAAATGACCACCAAGGCGGAACTCTACGACGTCATCCGGCGTCCCATCGTGACCGAGAAGTCGACCCGGGCCTCCGAGGCCAACGCGCTGGTCTTCGAGGTCGCGATGGAGGCCAACAAGCCCCTGATCAAGCAGGCCGTCGAGGCCCTCTTCAACGTCAAGGTGAAGGCGGTCAACACGGTCCTGACCAGGGGCAAGGTCAAGCGCTTCCGCGGCCGGCTGGGGCGCCGGAACGATGTCAAGAAAGCCTATGTGACCCTGGAAGAGGGCCACATGATCGATGTGACCACCGGACTCTGATTCTGGGCTCCGGAACAGCTAGACGGAAGACAGCAAGATGGCGTTGAAATCCTATAAACCGACGACGCCGGGCCAGCGCGGGCTGGTTCTGATCGACCGTTCGGAACTGTGGAAAGGCCGCCCGGTCAAGTCCCTCACCGAGGGTCTGTGCCAGAAGGGCGGGCGCAACAACACCGGACGGATCACCGCGCGGCGGCGCGGCGGCGGGGCCAAGCGGCTCTATCGCATCGTCGACTTCAAGCGGCGCAAATTCGACCTGCCGGCCACCGTCGAGCGCATCGAGTACGACCCCAACCGGACCGCCTTCATCGCCCTGGTGCGCTACGACGACGGCGAGCAGGCCTATATCCTGGCGCCGCAGCGCCTCGGCGTCGGCGACCAGGTCGTGGCCGGCGCCAAGGTCGATATCAAGCCGGGCAACGCGATGCCGTTCGCCGGCATGCCGATCGGCACCATCGTGCACAATATCGAGATGAAGCCCGGCAAGGGCGGCCAGATCGCCCGCGCCGCCGGAACTTACGCCCAGTTCGTCGGCCGCGACGGCGGCTATGCCCAGCTTCGCCTCTCGTCGGGCGAGATGCGCATCGTGCGCCAGGAGTGCATGGCCACGGTCGGTGCGGTGTCGAACCCGGACAACTCGAACCAGAACCTCGGCAAGGCGGGGCGCAACCGGAACCTGGGCAAGCGCCCCTCGGTGCGCGGCGTGGCGATGAACCCGGTCGACCACCCCCATGGCGGCGGCGAGGGCCGCACCTCGGGCGGCCGTCATCCGGTGACCCCGTGGGGCAAGCCGACCAAGGGCCACCGCACCCGCTCGAACAAGCAAACCGACAAGTACATCCTGCGCTCGCGCCATGCGCGCACGCGCAAGGGCAAGTAGGGAGAACGGCATATGGCGCGTTCCGTCTGGAAGGGTCCGTTCGTCGACTCCTATGTGCTGAAAAAAGCAGCCAAGTCGCGCGAATCGGGCCGCAACGAAGTGATCAGGATCTGGTCGCGGCGATCCACCATCCTGCCGCAGTTCGTCGGCCTCACCTTCGGGGTCTACAACGGCAGGAAGCACATACCGGTGAGCGTCACCGAGGACATGATCGGTCACAAGTTCGGCGAGTTCTCGCCGACCCGGACCTATTACGGCCACGCCGGCGACAAGAGAGCGAGGCGGAGGTAATCCGATGGCAAAGGAGAAAAACCCGCGCCGCTGCGCCGACAACGAGGCGATGGCGGTGAACCGGATGATGCGGATCAGCCCGCAGAAGCTGAACCTGGTGGCGGCGATGATCCGCGGCAAGCCGGTCGGCCGGGCGCTGTCGATCCTGGCCTTCTCGCCCAAGCGCATCGCCGCCGACGTGAAGAAGACCCTCCAGTCGGCGGTGGCCAATGCCGAGAACAACCACGGGATGGATATCGACGAGCTGGTCGTCACCGAGGCCTGGGTCGGCAAGCGGATGGTGCTGAAGCGGGGCCGGCCGCGCGCCCGCGGCCGCTACGGCAAGATCCTGAAACCCTTCAGCAGTCTGACGATCAAAGTCTGCCAGGTAGAGGAACAGGCCTAATGGGACATAAAATCAATCCGATCGGCCTGCGCCTCGGCATCAACCGGACCTGGGACAGCCGCTGGTACGCCAACACCAGGGAATACGGCGACCTGCTGCACGAGGATCTGAAGATCCGCGCCTACATCAAGAAGGAATGCGCCCAGGCCGGGGTCAGCCGGGTGATCATCGAGCGCCCGCACCGCAAGTGCCGGGTGACCATCCACACCGCGCGCCCCGGCGTGATCATCGGCAAGAAGGGCGCCGATATCGAGAAGCTGCGCCAGAAGGTGGCCGAGCTGACCGATTCGGAGTTGCATCTCAACATCGTCGAGATCCGCCGCCCCGAGCTCGATGCCCAGCTGGTGGCCGAGAACATCGCCCAGCAGCTCGAGCGCCGGGTGTCGTTTCGCCGCGCCATGAAGCGTTCGGTGCAGAACACCATGCGGATGGGTGCGCTGGGCATCCGGATCAACACCGCCGGCCGGCTCGGCGGCGCCGAGATCGCCCGCACCGAGTGGTATCACGAGGGCCGGGTGCCGTTGCACACGCTGCGCGCCGATATCGATTATGCCCATGTCGAGGCCAAGACCGCCTACGGGATCATCGGCATCAAGGTCTGGATCTTCAAGGGCGACGTGATGGAACACGATCCCTCGGCCCGTGACCGGCGCCAGCAGGAATTGCAGGAAAGCGGCGCCGGACGCCCCCCCGGCGGCCGTCCCCCCGGAGGGCGTCCCCCCGGGGGCCGCCCCGCCGGGCGCCCGCAGCGCTGACCGCTTGAGGAGACAGAACCATGCTTTCGCCAAAGCGAACCAAATTCCGCAAGCAGCACAAGGGCCGCATCCATGGCGAGGCCAAGGGCGGCTCGGACCTGAACTTCGGCGCCTACGGTCTCAAGGCGCTCGAGCCCGACCGCATCAACGCCCGCCAGATCGAGGCGGCGCGCCGCGCCATGACCCGTCACATGAAGCGTCAGGGCCGGGTCTGGATCCGCATCTTCCCGGATGTGCCGATCACCCAGAAGCCGATCGAGGTCCGCATGGGCAAGGGCAAGGGCTCGCCGGAATACTGGGCCGCCAAGGTCAAGCCCGGCCGGATCATGTTTGAGATTGACGGCGTGACCGAAGTTGTGGCAAGGGAGGCGCTCCGCCTCGCCGCCATGAAAATGTCGGTCAAGTGCCGGATCGTCGTCCGCGAGGACTGGTAACGGCAGGGCCTGCGCTTGCGAGCCGCGGGCCCCGGCGGTTTTTGATGAATGATGCGTCCGGGAGCGCCCGGGCGGCATATCTGTCAAGGAAGGAATGTCGCGATGAAAGCAGCAGAGCTGCGCGACAAGACGCTGGATCAGCTCCGCGAGGAGCTCGAGAGCCTGAAGAAGGAGGCCTTCAACCTCCGTTTCCAGGCCGCCACCGGCCAGCTTGAGAACACCGCGCGCCAGCGCGACGTGCGTCGCGGCGCGGCGCGGGTGAAGACGATTCTGAACCAGAAGGCCCGCGCGGCCGCCACGTCCGAGTGAGGTGAGAAGAGATGCCGAAGCGAATCCTTTCGGGCACCGTCGTCAGCGACAAGAACGAGCAGACCATCACCGTGCTGGTCGAGCGTCGCTACACCCACCCGGTGATGAAGAAGACCGTGCGAAGCACCAAGAAATACCGTGCCCATGACGCGCTGAACGCGTGCAAGGCCGGCGACAAGGTGCGCATCCGGGAGTGCGCGCCATACTCGAAATCCAAACGCTGGGAGGTCGTGACCCAGGCCGATTGACCTGACACGATCCCCGGTTTTATCGAAACCAGGCCCGAACCGCCGCGAAACGCTGGCGAGGAGATGGGCCAAGGTCGGGAGCAACCGCCATGATCCAGATGCAGACCAACCTCGACGTCGCCGACAACTCCGGCGCCCGCCGGGTGCAGTGCATCAAGGTGCTCGGCGGCGCCAAGCGCAGATATGCCGGCGTCGGCGACATTATCGTCGTCACGGTCAAGGAAGCGATCCCGCGCGGCCGGGTCAAGAAGGGCGACATCCGCAAGGCCGTCGTCGTTCGCACGGCCAAGGAAGTGCACCGCGCCGACGGCACCACGATCCGCTTCGACCGCAGCGCCGCGGTGATCCTGTCGAACAACAACGAGCCGCTCGGCACCCGTATCTTCGGCCCGGTGGTGCGCGAGTTGCGGGCCAAGAACTTCATGAAGATCATCTCGCTCGCGCCGGAGGTGCTGTGATGGCGGCAAAACTCAAGACCGGCGACCACGTGATCGTGCTGTCGGGCCGCGACAAGGGCAAGGAGGGCGACATCACCAAGGTGATGCCGTCGGACGGGCGGGCCCTGGTCTCCGGCGTCAACATGGTGATCCGCCATACCAAGCAGAGCCAGAGCGAGCAGGGCGGCCGGCTCTCCAAGGAGGCGCCGATCAACCTCTCGAACATCGCCCTGGTCGATCCCAGGGACGGCGGCCCGACCCGGGTCGGGTTCAAGTTCCTCGAGGACGGAACCAAGGTGCGTTTCGCCAAGAAATCCGGGGAGGTCATCGATGGCTGACGGCTCGACCTACGTGCCGCGTTTGCGGACGCTCTACGACACCGAGATCCGCCCCGCGCTCAAGCAGGAGTTCGGCTACACCAACGACATGCAGATCCCCCGGCTCGACAAGATCGTGCTGAACATGGGGGTCGGCGAGGCGGTGGCCGACACCAAGAAGATCAAATCGGCCCATGACGACCTGATGATGATCGCCGGCCAGAAGCCGGTCATCAACAAGGCCCGCAAATCGATCGCCACCTTCAAGCTGCGCGACGGCATGGCGATCGGGGTCAAGGTCACCCTGCGCGGCGCCCGGATGTACGATTTTCTCGACCGGCTGATCATGATCGCCCTGCCGCGGGTGCGCGATTTCCGCGGCATCCGGGGCAAGAACCTCGACGGCAACGGCAACTTCGCCATGGGCCTCAAGGAGCACATCGTCTTTCCGGAGGTCGACTACGACCAGGTCGACGAGATCCGGGGCATGGATATCGTCATTTGCACAACGGCGTCCACCGATGCCGAAGCGAAGGCGCTGTTGAAGAAATTCAACATGCCCTTCACGAATTGATCGGCACGAACTGATCGGAAGGAGCGGGAGATGGCCAAGGTCAGCATGATCGAGCGCGAGAAGAAGCGCCAGCGCCTGGTGGCGAAATACGCCGGGAAGCGCGCCAAACTGAAAGCGCTCGCCAAGGACGAGGATCTGCCCATGGAGGAGCGCTTCAAGGCTCGCCTGAAGCTGGCGAAGCTGCCGCGCAACTCGGCGCCGAACCGGCTGCGCAACCGCTGCCTGATCACCGGGCGGCCCAGATCTTACTACCGCAAGCTCAAGATGAGCCGTATTGCCCTGCGCGACCTGGCCTCTCATGGCGAGATCCCGGGCATGGTCAAATCGAGCTGGTGAGGAGAACCCGATGGTATTGAACGATCCTCTCGGCGATATGCTGACCCGCATCCGCAACGCGCAGATGCGCTCCAAGTCGACCGTGATGACCCCGGCCTCGAAGCTGCGCGGCTGGGTGCTGGACGTGCTCGCCGCCGAGGGCTACATCCGCGGCTACGAGGCTGGCGACAATGCCGCCGGCCGGCCGGAATTCGAGATCTCGCTGAAGTATTTCGACGGCGAGCCGGTGATCCGCGAGCTGAAGCGCATCTCGAAGCCGGGCCGGCGCGTCTATGTCTCGGTCCGCGAGGTGCCCCAGGTCCGCAACGGCCTCGGCGTCTCGATCGTCTCGACCTCGAAAGGCGTCATGTCGGACGCCCGCGCGCGGGTCGAGAATGTCGGCGGCGAAGTGCTCTGCACCGTATTCTGAGGAGGGAAGCACCATGTCTCGGATCGGAAAACGGCCCATCGACCTGCCCGGCGGCGTCACCGCCGCGATCTCCGGGCAGACCGTCGAGGTCACCGGCCCCAAGGGCACGCGCAGCTTCACCGCGACCGACGATGTCGATCTGAAGCTCGCGGACAATGTCATCCGGGTCGCTCCGCGCGGCTCGTCGAAGCGGGCGCGCCAGCAGTGGGGCATGACCCGCACCCAGGTCGCCAACCTGGTGACCGGCGTGACCGTGGGCTTCAAGAAAGAGCTGGCGATCACCGGGGTCGGCTACCGGGCCCTGCTTCAGGGCCGGGTGCTGAAGTTGCAACTGGGCTACAGCCACGACGTGGAGTACGCGATTCCGGAGGGCATCGAGATCAAATGCGCCAAGCCGACGGAGATCGAGATCACCGGCATCGACCAGCAGCAGGTCGGCCAGGTCGCCGCCGAGATTCGCGCCTGGCGCAAGCCGGAGCCCTACAAGGGCAAGGGCATCCGCTACAAGGACGAGTATATCTTCCGCAAGGAAGGCAAGAAGAAGTAAGGATCGCAAGCGATGGCCAACACCAAGCGTGTCTTGTTCGAGCGGCGCCGCCGGCGCGTCCGCAACAGGCTGAGGAAGGTCGCCGACGGGCGCCCGCGGATGAGCGTTCACCGCTCGCTGAAGAACATCTCGGTCCAGGTGATCGACGACGCCCGGGGCCGCACCCTGGCCGCCGCCTCGACCCTGGAGCCGGGGCTGGGCCTGGTGGGCAAGAACAATGTCGAGGCGGCCGCCAGGATCGGCGCCGCCATCGCCGAGCGGGCCAGGGCGGCCGGCGTCGAGGAGGTTTATCTCGACCGTGGCGGCTACCTGTTTCACGGCAAGATCAAGGCCCTGGCCGACGCCGCCCGCGCGGGCGGGCTGAAGTTCTGAGGAGACGATGATGGCTGGACGTGATGGAAGACGGGATCGTGGCGGGCCGCGGCGGGGGCGCCGCGACGACGACCGGGAGCCGGAATTCGCCGACCGTCTGGTGGCGATCAACCGGGTCTCGAAGACCGTCAAGGGCGGCAAGCGCTTCGGCTTTGCGGCCCTCGTGGTGGTCGGCGACCAGAAGGGCCGGGTCGGTTTTGGCAAGGGCAAGGCCAAGGAAGTGCCCGAAGCGATCCGCAAGGCCACCGAGGAGGCCAAGCGCCAGATGATCCGGGTGCCGCTGCGCGAGGGCCGCACCCTGCATCACGACATCGAGGGGCGCCACGGCGCCGGCAAGGTGGTCATGCGCACCGCCCCGGCCGGCACCGGCATCATCGCCGGCGGCCCCTGCCGCGCGGTGTTCGAGATGCTGGGCATCACCGACGTGGTCGCCAAGTCGACCGGCAGCGCGAACCCCTACAACATGGTGCGGGCCACCTTCGACGGCCTGACCAAGGAGCTGTCGCCGCGCCAGGTCGCGGCGCGCCGCGGCAAGAAGGTGGCCGACATCCTGCCCGCCCGCGATGCCGCGCCGGCGGAAACGCCGGTCGACCCGGAGGCCGAAGCGGCCACCGACGCCGTGGCCGGGTGAGGGGGGCAAGCACGATGGCAAAAACGATCGTGGTCAAGCAGATCGGCAGCCCGATCCGCCGTACCGCCGACCAGCGCGCCACGCTGATCGGCCTCGGGCTCAACAAGATGCACAAGACCCGCGAGCTGGAGGACACCCCCTCGGTGCGCGGCATGGTCAACAAGATCCCGCATCTGGTGGTCATCGTCGAGGAGCGCGGCTGAGGCGCGCTTTCCGGCCCCGGCCCCCGTCATTCCCGCGCAGGCGGGAATCTCGCGGAGAAGAGAGATCCCCCGGTCAAGCCGTGGGATGACGGACGGGAAGAGATCCCCCGGTCAAGCCGTGGCCAAACCGGGGGATGACGACAGCAAAAATGCCGTGGCGGCGGGGCGGGACGCATCGCCCCGCTGATCCGGCGAGAGGAGAATGCGTCATGAAAATCCATGAACTGCGCGACAATCCGGGCGCGACCAAGAACCGCAAGCGGGTCGGGCGCGGCCCCGGATCGGGCACCGGCACCACCGCCGGGCGCGGCATGAACGGCCAGAAATCGCGCTCCGGCGTCGCCATCAAGGGCTTCGAGGGCGGCCAGATGCCGCTTCACCGGCGCTTGCCGAAGCGGGGCTTCAACAATATCTTCGCCAAGAGCTTCGCGGTGGTGAACCTGGGCAACATCCAGAAGTTCATCGACGCGGGCAAGCTGGACGCATCGGCGACCATCGACGAGGCGGCGCTGGTGAGCTCGGGCCTGGTGCGCCGCCGCCTCGACGGCGTGCGGGTGCTGGCCAAGGGCGCGTTGACGGTCAAGGGCGTCGAGATCGCGGTGACCGGCGCCAGCAAGCCGGCGATTGCCGCGGTCGAGGCGGCCGGGGGCAGCCTGACGGTGACGATCGCGCCGCGCGCGGCGGACCCGGCGGGCGAAGCCGAGGCCTGAGAGGCACCGCCGCGGGAACCCTCGCGGCGGCATTGGACACCAAGAGAGAGAGCGTGACATGGCATCAGCCGCCGAACAGATGGCCGCGAACCTGAGCTGGAGCGCGCTCGGCCAGGCCAAGGATCTGCAACGGCGGATCCTGTTCACCCTCAGCCTGCTGATCATCTACCGCCTCGGCACCTTCATCCCGATGCCCGGCATCGACCAGGTGCAGCTGGCCCGTTTCATGGAGCAGGCCCAGGGCGGCATCCTGGGCATCTTCAACATGTTCAGCGGCGGCGCCGTCGGCCGCATGGCGATCCTCTCGCTCGGCATCATGCCCTACATCTCGTCCTCGATCATCATGCAGCTGGCGACCTCGATGGTGCCGTCGCTCGAGGCGCTGAAGAAGGAAGGCGAGGCCGGCCGGCGCAAGATCAACCAGTACACCCGCTACGGCACCGTGGTGCTGGCCACGGTGCAGGCCTACGGCATCGCCGCCGGGCTGGAGGGATCGGGGATGGCCCTCGACCCGGGTGCGTTCTTCCGCGCCTCGGCGGTGATCACCCTGGTCGGCGGTACCATGTTCCTGATGTGGCTGGGCGAGCAGATCACCGCGCGCGGCATCGGCAATGGCATCTCGCTGGTGATCTTCATCGGCATCATCGCCGAGTTGCCCGGCGCCCTGGCGCAGTTCTTCGAGCAGGGCCGGATCGGCCAGATCAACACCCTGGTGATCATCGGCGTGCTGCTGCTGGCGGGCGGGGTGATCTATGCGGTGGTCTACGTCGAGCGGGCGCAGCGGCGAATCCTGATCCAGTATCCGCGACGCCAGGTCGGCACCAAGATGTTCGGCGGCGAGAGCTCGCACCTGCCCCTGAAGCTGAACACCGCCGGGGTCATCCCGCCGATCTTCGCCTCGTCGCTGCTGCTGCTGCCGACCACCATCGCCACCTTCGCCGCGGGCGGCGGCGATACCGGCGTACTCGGCTCCGTGGCGGCGCTGCTGGGGCGCGGCCAGCCGCTGTTCCTGGTGATCTTCGCGTCGCTGATCGTGTTCTTCGTGTTCTTCTACACCGCCGTCGTGTTCAACCCGGAGGACGTGGCCGACAACCTGAAGAAGCATGGCGGTTTTGTGCCCGGCATCCGCCCCGGCAAGCGCACGGCGGAATATCTCGACTTCGTGCTGATGCGGCTTTCCACCGTGGGCGCGATCTACCTGGTCGCGGTCTGCCTGCTGCCCGAGATCCTGATCTCGAAGGTCAACGTGCCGTTCTACTTCGGCGGCACCTCGCTGCTGATCGTGGTCTCGGTGACCATGGACACCATCACCCAGGTCCAGAGCCACCTGCTGGCGCACCAGTATCAGGGGCTGATCAGGAAGTCGAAAATCCGCGGCCGCTGAGGTGGCGCTGCCAGGAAACCAGCCATGAACATCATTCTCCTTGGTCCGCCGGGGGCCGGCAAGGGCACCCAGGCGCGCCTGCTGATGGAGGGCGGCGGGCTGGTGCAGCTCTCGACCGGCGACATGCTGCGCGCCGCCGTCGCCGCCGGCTCCGAGGTCGGCAAGCAGGCCCGTGCGGTGATGGAGGCGGGGCAACTGGTCTCCGACGAGATCGTCATCGGCGTGGTCTCGGAGCGGCTCGACGCGCCGGATGTGAAGGCGGGGGTGATCTTCGACGGCTTTCCGCGCACCGCCGCCCAGGCCGAGGCGCTGGACCGGCTGCTGGCCGGCAAGGGGCTGGTGCTGGACGCGGTGATCTCGATCGAGGTCGATGACGAGCTGCTGGTCGACCGGGTCTCCGGGCGCTTCACCTGCGGGGCCTGCGGCGAGGGCTACCACGACACCCACAAGATGCCGGCGCGCGACGGCGTCTGCGACAACTGCGGCGCCACCGAATTCAAGCGCCGCGCCGACGACAATGCCGAGACCGTGCGGGCGCGCCTGGCGGCCTACCACGCCGACACCGCGCCGCTGATCGGCTACTATACCGCCGCCGGCAAGCTGCGGACCGTCGATGGCATGGCCGGGATCGGCGAGGTCGCCCGGGCGATCCGGGAGGTCCTCGGTTGAGGTGTCGGGCGGACAATCATCTCCGCCCTACCGGGCGCCATTGGTAGGGCGGAGATGATTGTCCGCCGCCGCCGCCGCCGGGGCTTGACGCGGAACCGCGCGAGACTATAGTGCGCGCTTCCTGGAGAGATGAGAGTCTCCTCCGCCACGAAAATCACCTTCTGGCGGGGAGCGGGCCGTTGGCCTGGACTTTCGAGGGGTGGGAACGGCCGGTGCGTGCGCCGGCTTCTTTTGGATTTCGGCCTGCCTCGGCAGGCCCGACACGGCGAAGCTGAAGAACTGGGGAGCTGGAGCATTGGCGCGCATCGCAGGCGTTAACATTCCGACCAACAAGCGGGTGCATATCGCGCTCACCTATATCCATGGCATCGGCCATCCCACGGCCCGGCAGATCTGCGAGGCCACCGGCATCGCCGAGGAGCGCCGGGTCAACGAGCTCTCCGATGCCGAGGCGCTGGCGCTGCGCGAGCACGTCGACGCCAACTGCCAGGTCGAGGGCGACCGGCGGCGCGAGGTGGCGTTGAACATCAAGCGGCTGATGGATCTGGGCTGCTATCGCGGCCTGCGCCATCGCCGCGGCCTGCCGGTGCGCGGCCAGCGCACCCACACCAACGCCCGGACCCGCAAGGGCAAGGCCAAGCCGATCGCCGGCAAGAAGAAGTAAGGAGGCCGGTAGATGGCTCGAGACAAGCGCGCGGCGCCCAGGCGCAGGGAGCGCAAGAACATCTCGGCGGGCGTCGCCCACGTGAAATCGTCGTTCAACAACACCATGATCACCATCACCGACGCGCAGGGCAACACCATCGCCTGGTCGTCGTCCGGCGCGATGGGGTTCAAGGGCTCGCGCAAGTCGACCCCCTACGCCGCCCAGATGGCCGGCGAGGATGCCGGGCGCAAGGCGCAGGAGCACGGCATGAAAACCCTGGACGTGATGGTCCAGGGTCCGGGCGGGGGGCGCGAATCGGCGCTGCGCGCGTTGCAGGCGGTGGGCCTCACGATCAACTCGATCAAGGACGTGACCCCGATCGCCCATAACGGCTGCCGGCCGCCCAAGCGCCGCCGCGTCTGAGACCGGTTTCCCGCGGCGGCCGGCCTGACCCCTCGGGGCGGGCCGCTCGCCGCCTTTCCTCGGGCGCGCCCGGCCAGATGGATCCGGCCCGGCGCTGGAATGGAGGACCAAGCAGTGATCCACAAGAACTGGCAGGAACTGATCCGGCCCCACGGCCTCGAGATCGAGCCCGGCGCCGACCCCGACCGGGTCGCCAATGCCGTCGCCGAGCCGCTGGAGCGGGGTTTCGGGCTCACGCTGGGCAACGCGCTGCGCCGGGTACTGCTCTCGTCGTTGCAGGGGGCGGCGGTGAACGCGGTGCAGATCGACGGCGTGCTGCATGAATTCTCCTCCGTCCCCGGGGTCCGCGAGGACGTCACCGACATCGTCCTGAACCTCAAGGGCCTGGCGGTGCGGATGGATGTCGAGGGCGACAAGCGCCTGCAGCTCAACGCCACCGGGCCGGGGGTGGTGACGGCGGCCGACATCACCGAGGTCATGGGCGTCGAGATCATCAACAAGGACCATGTGATCTGCCATCTCGACGAGGGCGCCAGAGTCCACATGGAACTGACCGTGGGCACCGGCAAGGGCTATGTCGCCGCCGACAAGAACCGCCCCGAGGACGCCCCGATCGGGTTTGTCCCGGTCGACGCGCTCTACTCGCCGGTGAAGAAGGTCTCCTACAAGGTCAGCCCGACCCGCGAGGGCCAGGTGCTCGACTACGACAAGCTGACGATGAAGGTCGAGACCGACGGCACCGTGAGCCCGGAGGACGCGCTGGCCTTCGCCGCGCGCATCCTGCAGGACCAGTTGCAGACCTTCATCAACTTCGAGGAGCCCAAGGACGCCGCCGGCGCCGACGAGGACGAGGGGCTGGAGTTCAACCCGCTGCTGCTCAAGAAGGTCGACGAGCTGGAGCTCTCGGTGCGTTCGGCCAACTGCCTGAAGAACGACAACATCGTCTATATCGGCGACCTGATCCAGAAGACCGAGGCGGAGATGCTGCGGACCCCGAACTTCGGCCGCAAGTCGCTGAACGAGATCAAGGAAGTGCTGACCACGATGGGTCTGCACCTCGGCATGGACGTGCCGGACTGGCCGCCCGACAACATCGAGGACCTGGCCAAGAAGTTCGAGGATCAGTTTTAGGCACGCGAACCGTCGTCCCCGCGAAGGCGGGGACCTCGACCCCGGAGATTCCCGCCTGCGCGGGAATGACGGGAAAAACCGGGCCCAGCGCCCCAAGGAGGCCGTCGCGGCAGGCGGCCGGACAAAGTATAAACCGACGGAGACCGAGAAATGCGCCACGGTTACGGACACCGCAAGCTGAACCGAACCGCCGAGCACCGCAAGGCGATGTTCGCCAACATGGCCTGCTCGCTGATCGAGCACGAGCAGATCAAGACCACCCTGCCCAAGGCCAAGGAGCTTAGGCCCTACATCGACAAGCTGATCACCCTGGCCAAGCGCGGCGACCTGCATGCGCGGCGCCAGGCGGCCTCGCAGATCCGCCAGGACGCGGCGGTGAAGAAGCTGTTCGACGTGCTTGGCGCGCGCTACCGGGAGCGCCAGGGCGGCTATTCCCGGGTGCTGCGGGCCGGGTTCCGCTATGGCGACATGGCGCCGATGGCGATCCTCGAACTGGTCGATCGCGACGCCGACGCCAAGGGCGCCGGCGACCGCGCCCGGGTCGCGGCGCAAGAGGCCGCGGGCGAAGCCGAGTAAGCCCGGACGAGCAAACCTGGTTCACTGACGTGAACGCCGCCACCCACCCCGCCTCCCCGCCCAACCACCGATCATGCCCCAATGATTCCTGGGGTACCATCGGTGGTTGGCCGGGAGGTGGGGGGGTGGCGGCATGCGTCATCGAAGATGACATGGGCATAAAACATACATGGGGGGTGCGGCGGTGAGTTTCGAGCTTGAGCTTGTCGCCGCCAATCTCGTCGTTTTTGTCGCCGCCGTGCTGCAGGCCGCCACCGGGGTCGGTTTCGCCATGGTGGCGGTGCCGCTCTTGGCCCTGATCAGCCTGGCCTGGGTGCCGGCGCCGATGCTGATCTGCAATATCGCGCTGTCGGTTTTTCTCATCCACCGGGGCCGCCACGAGATCGACCGTTCGGAGGCGCCGCCGCTGCTGGCGGGGATGACGCTCGGCACCTTCGCGGGTGCGGCCATCCTGGCGAGTTTCGAGGGTCGGGGGCTGGGCGCGATGATCGGCGCCATCATCGTGAGCGCGGTGCTGGTCAGCCTGTTCACGCCAAAACTCCGCATCACCCGCCTGCGTCTCCTGGCGGCCGCCTTCGTCGGCGGCGCCACCGGGACGATTGCCGCCATGCACGGCCCGCCGCTGATCATCCTCTACCAGCGCGAGCGCCCGGAGAAGGTGCGCGCCACCATGGCCGGGGTGTTCGTGTTCGGCTGCCTGCTGGCGATCGCCACGCTCGCCCTCGCCGGCCTGTTCGGCTGGGAGCAGCTCTGGCGCGGTCTGGTGCTGTTGCCCGGGGTCGTGCTCGGCTTCTTCGCCGGCCGGGCGCTGGGCGGGCGGATGTCGCCGGGCGCCGTGCGCACCGCCATGCTGACGCTGGCCGGCACGGCCGGGTTGGGGCTGCTGCTGCGCTCGCTGTGACAGCGGCAGTCCCGCGCCGCCCCCGGGACAAGCCCGGGGCCGGTGCGGGACATTCACGCCCGCGGCCGGGGACCACGGGCGACGGCGCGGCTTGGCGTCGGGCCTGGAGTTGCCTAAGTATGCCGTGAGACCGAAGGAACCAGTGGAGGCGCCGCCGTGACCGTGCGGATGATTTCGACCCTTTTCCTGCTGAGCGCGCTGATCTGGCCCGGGGCTGCGTCCGCCCAGACCATGAAGGTGCCCAACAGCCAGGCCGAGATCACGCTCGGCTTCGTGCCGGTGGTGCGCCAGGCAGCCCCCGCGGTGGTCAGCATCTACACCCGCAAGGTGGTCGAGCGCCGGGCCAGCCCGTTCGCCGGCGATCCGTTCTTCGAGCGCCTGTTCGGCAACCTGTTCCCGGGCGGGCCGACCCGGCGCCGGATCGAGAACTCGCTCGGCTCCGGGGTCATCGTCGATGCCTCGGGCATCGTGGTCTCGAACTACCACGTGGTCGGCGGCGCCGACCAGATCACCGTGGTGCTGAGCGACCGGCGCGAATTCGAGGGCCGGGTGATCCTGGCCGACAAGGAGGCCGATCTGGCCATCGTCGAGCTCGTCGGCGCCGGCGGCCTGCCGGCGCTGGAATTGCGCGATTCCGACACCCTGGAGGTCGGCGAACTGGTGCTGGCGATCGGCAACCCGTTCGGGGTCGGCCAGACCGTGACCAGCGGCATCGTCTCCGGGCTGGCCCGCTCGGGCGCGCCGGGCGGGCGCCGGCAGGGCTATTTCATCCAGACCGACGCGGCGATCAATCCGGGCAATTCCGGCGGTGCGCTGGTCGACATGGCGGGCCGCCTGATCGGCGTCAACACCTCGATCATCAGCCGCTCCGGCGGCTCCAACGGCATCGGTTTTGCGGTGCCCTCGAACCTGGTCGCCCGGGTCATCGCCGCGGCGCGGGAAGGCGCCGACACGCTCGAGCGGCCCTGGCTCGGGCTGCGGACCCAGCCCGTCACCGGCGAGCTCGCCGAGGCCCTGGGGCTGACGCGCCCTTCCGGCATCCTGGTCGACCAGCTGCACCCGCAAAGCGCCTTCGCCAGGGCCGGGATCGAGACCGGCGACATCCTGCTGGCGATCGACGGGGCCGAGCTCAACACGCCCGGTGAGTTGGCTTTCCGCACCGCGACGCTCGGCACCGGGCGCGAGGCCGTGGTGCGCTACCTGCGCGGCGGCGCCGAGCACGAGGTATCGGTCGCGCTGGCGACCGCGCCCGACCGCCCGGCCCGCGACCGCACCGTGCTGCGGAGCCCGCGCGCCCTGCGCGGGCTGACGGTGATGAACGTCAACCCGGCGGTGATCGACCAGTTCCGCCTGCCGCTGGCCAGCGCCGGCATCCTGGTCGCCGCCGCCGGCGGCCGGGCCTCGCGCTCTGGCCTGCGCCCCGGCGACCTGATCCTCGCGGTCGATGGCCGCGGCGTCGGCGATGTCGATGCGCTGGAGGCGGCGCTGCGGCGCTCGGGCGGGTTCGTGCTCCGGATCGACCGCAAGGGCCGACGCGGCAACATCGAGATCGGCGGCTGATGACCGGCCTGTTCGACCACCCGGCGGACGCGCCCGCCGACGAGGGCGGCAAGGCGCCGCGTCCGCTGGCCGACCGGCTGCGGCCGCGGCGGCTGGATGAGGTCGTCGGACAGGACCACATCCTCGCCCCCGGCGCGCCGCTCGGCGACATGGTGGCGGCGGGGGCGCTGTCGTCGCTGGTGCTGTGGGGGCCGCCGGGGTCGGGCAAGACCACCATCGCCCGGCTGCTGGCCGAGGCCACCGAGATGCATTTCGAGCAGATCAGCGCCATCTTCACCGGGGTCGCCGATCTGAGAAGGGTGTTCGGGGCGGCGGCTCTGCGCCATTCCCAGGGCCGCGGCACGCTGTTGTTCGTCGACGAGGTTCACCGTTTCAACAAGGCCCAGCAGGACGGCTTCCTGCCGCACATGGAAACCGGCGTGATCGTGCTGGTCGGCGCCACCACCGAGAACCCGTCGTTCGAGCTGAACGCGGCGCTGCTCAGCCGCGCCCAGGTGTTGCGGCTGAGGCGGCTGGAGGCGGAGGACCTGGAGCGCATCCTGGCCCGGGCCGAGGCGGCCGAAGGCGCGCTGGCGCTGACCGAGGAGGGCCGCGCGGCGCTGATCTCGATGGCCGACGGCGACGGGCGCACACTGTTGAACCTGGCCGAGCAGGTACAGAACTTCGGTGCCCCGGAAAAGCCTGGAGGCATGTTCGGCCCGGCCGATCTGGCCCACCGCCTGAACCGCCGCGCGCCGGTCTACGACAAAACCGGCGACGGCCATTACAACCTGATTTCGGCCCTGCACAAATCGGTCCGCGGCTCCGACCCCGACGCTTCGCTCTACTGGCTGGCGCGGATGCTGGAGGCGGGCGAGGACCCGCGCTACATCGCCCGGCGCGTCACCCGCATGGCGATCGAGGATATCGGCCTGGCCGAGCCCGAGGCGATGCGCCAGTGCCTCGCCGCCTGGGAGGTCTACGAGCGGCTCGGCTCGCCCGAGGGCGAACTGGCGATCGCCCAGGCGGTGATCTACCTGGCGCTGGCGCCGAAATCGAACGCCGCCTACAAGGCCTACCAGGCGGCGCTGAAGCTCGCCGCGCGCACCGGCTCGATGCCGCCGCCCGACCACATCCTGAACGCGCCGACCAAGCTGATGAAGGACCAGGGTTTCGGCGCGGGGTATGAATACGACCACGACGCCGAGGATGGTTTTTCGGGCCAGGACTATTTCCCCGAGGGCATGGCGCGGGCCGACCTCTACCACCCGGTGGAGCGCGGCTTCGAGCGCGAAATGGCCAAGCGCATGGCCTGGTTCGCGAAGCGGCGCGGCGAGCGGTAGGATTCGTTTCATCCTGATGGAGCCGGGCCAGCCCGCCGTCATTCCCGCGAAGGCGGGAATCTCTCGACGGCGAGAGATCCCCCGGCCAAGCCGTGGGATGACGGACTCGCGCGCCCTACTTCGCCCGCAGCGGCCACACCGGCGGTTTCCAGTTCTCCTTGGCCACCCCCGGCGCCGGCCGCCCCCAGGTATTGCCCCTGGGGTCGCCGCGCCCGGTGAAGTGGCGCACCAGCAGGCGGTGCAGCATGTTCATGTTCGGCAGGATGCCGTGGAAACCGGCCAGTTTGGCAAGATTGGCGTCGGCCAGCTCCCAATAGCCGTAATCGTCGGGCGAGACGCAGACCAGGCTCCGGTAGGGCAGGAACGCCGGCACCGCGCCCTTGAAGTGGACGGTGCCGTCGCCGGTGAGAACCCGCGTCGCTTCGCTCTTGTGGCGCCAATGGTTCAGGCGGTCCCTTGAGCTCAGGCGGAAGGCCGGCTGTCCATCCTCGCGCTCGACCCGCAGCCGCACCCGGGTCCGCGCATCGACCCCGACGACGCAGAGCCAGCGTTCGGTGTCGAAGCCGAGGGCGGCGAGGTCGAGCCCATCGACCCGCGCGCGATGCTCGCCGGCCTGGGCCAGAAGCCGCTCGAATATCTCGTGGCCCTGCTGTTCTCGATCATCGGGCGCGAGCGCGGGGTCGCGACCGTGCAGGCGCACATATTCGACGATGGTGTCGATGATCGAAGGCTGCCACAGCGCCGGGTCGAAGGTCGAATCGGGCAGGCCCGCGCCTCTCTGGCGGGTGATCCCGGTGTCGAAGCTCGGCAGCAGGTGATAGAGCGAGGGCGTCAGCCTCGAGGCCTCGCGCTCGCGCGAGCCGGGCGTTGCGCCGCCGATCTTGGCGGTGCCGGTGATCAACTTCACCATTGCCTCGAAAGAACCTTTGTAAGGCGTTGCCAGTGTTGCTATTTTGTTGATCTTGTCGATGCCGTACCGGCCCAGGTATCCGGCGATCACCAGCCCACCCATCGAGTGGCCGACCAGGTTCACCTTCGGCGCCTCGCGGTAGCTCTTGTCGGCGTGGTAGTTGCGCATCAGCCCGGTGCGGTCGATCACCTCGCCGACGAAATCGGCCAGGCTGGCCTCGACGACCTCCAGCGGCTGGCGCCAGTCGTAGGTGAAGGGGAACACCGGGACCGGGTCGTCCTCGCGCTCGGAGAGGTTGTGGCGCAGCTCCTCGATCAGTTCCTGGTAGGCGATCTCGTAGAGCTGGCCGGGACGCACCAGCGCCGGCTGGCGGGCCTCGTAGCGGATGTCGTCGGGGTGCAACCGGACCCGGCCGTAATTCTTGCGGATCACCGCCCAGATGGTCTCGGGCGGCAGCGGGTAGAGGTCGCGCAGGTAAGTGGCGGTGATGCCGGGCACGACGATGACGGGATGGGAGGATGGCATTTCAAGCAGCTCCTTCGGGCGGTGCGACGATCGCCGGTCCAGAATCGCACAATCCCGAGCGCGTTGCGGCTGTGGGCGGAGCAGCGCGCGGTGCTCTAACTCCTTGATTTGCCGCGATTTGCCTGTCGCAAAGTGAACCCACTTTGCTCGAAATCGCTCTAACGCTTGACCTTTGTCCCCCGGCCCGCCACCAACGCGGCGACGGACAAGGACGGGAGGGGCGGATGCCGACGGTTATCTTTTCGGTGGCGGCGGGGGGCGCGATCGGCGCCACCCTGCGCTGGGCCATCGTGCGCTGGTCCGGTCAGGCGCTGGGGCTCGCCTTCCCCTACGGGACGCTGATCGTCAACGTGCTCGGCTCGCTGGTGATGGGGGTCGCGGCGGTGGCCATGATGGAGCGCTTTCCCGGCAGTTGGGGCCGCTTCGCGCCGTTCCTGATGACCGGGGTGCTCGGCGGTTTCACCACCTTTTCGGCCTTCTCGCTCGATGCGCTGTTCCTGATCGAGCGCGGGCGCAACCTCGCCGCGGCGGCCTATATCGGCGGCTCGGTGGGGCTGTCGATCGCCGGTCTCTGGGCCGGGCTGGCGCTGGCCCGCGGGCTCTGGGGGCCATGAGTGGGGTGCGGCACCTGACGGTGGGGCCGGACGAGGCCGAGCAGCGGCTCGACCGCTGGTTCCGCCGCCAGTTCCCGCAGGTGACCCAAGGGCGGCTCGAGAAGATGTGCCGCAAGGGCGAGGTGCGGGTCGATGGCGGCCGGGTCAAGGCTTCGAGTCGGGTGGCGCCGGGCCAGGTGGTGCGGGTGCCGCCGCTGCCGGAGCCGCGCGAGGAACCCGGCGAGAAACCGGCGCCGGCCGGGCCGAGCATGGATGAGGCGCGGGCGCTGGCCGATGCGGTGGTGTTCCGCGACGACCACCTGATCGTGCTCAACAAGCCGCCCGGGCTGGCGGTGCAGGGCGGCACCGGGCAGCATCGCCATCTGGTGGCGATGCTGGCGGCGTTGCGCTTCGGCCGCGACGACGATCCCCGGCTGGTGCACCGGCTCGACAAGGACACCTCGGGCCTGCTGGTGCTGGCGCGCACCGGTGCCGCGGCGGTGGCGCTGGCGCGGTCGTTCCGCTCGCGGGCGGTGGGCAAGATCTATTTTGCCGCGGTGGCCGGGCGGGTCGAGCCGGCCCGCGGCACCGTCCGCTACGGGCTGGTCAAGGCCGCCGGGAATTTTGGCGGCAATGGCGTGGGCGAGAAGATGCAGCTGGTCCATCCGGACGAGATCAAGGCCACCGCGGG
>JACZTQ010000251.1 GCA_022573605.1 Pseudomonadota bacterium
ATGTGTTCGGCAACGGCATGTTGCTCTCGGACCGGATCAAGCTGGTCGCCGCCTTCGACCACCGCGACATCTTCATCGACCCGGAGCCCGACCCGGCCAAGAGCCATGCCGAGCGCAAGCGCCTGTTCGCCCTGGCGCGCTCGAGCTGGCAGGACTACGACACCAAGCTGATCTCGAAGGGCGGCGGCATCTTCCCGCGCTCGGCCAAGTCGATCAAGCTGACCCCGCAGATCAAGCAACTCACCGGTATCAAGGCCGACCAGGTGACGCCGTTCGTGCTGATCAATGCGCTGCTCAAAACCCCCTCCGACCTGTTCTGGTTCGGCGGCATCGGCACCTACATCAAGGCCACCTCGGAAAGCCACGCCGACGCCGACGACCGGGCCAACGACGCCATCCGGGTCGATGCGCCGGAGGTCGGCGCAAGGGTGATCGGCGAGGGCGCCAATCTCGCCGTGACCCAGCGCGCCCGGATCGAGCTCTCGGCCCGCGGGGTCAAGCTGAACAGCGACGCGGTCGACAACTCGGCCGGGGTCGACTGTTCCGACCACGAGGTCAACATCAAGATCGCGCTCGGCGCCGTGGTCGGCGCCGGCGACATGACCGGCAAGCAGCGCAACGCCCTGCTGGCCAGGATGACCGACGAGGTCGGCGAGCTGGTGCTGAAGACCAACTACAACCAGACCCTGGCGATCTCGCTGGTCGAGGCCCGCGCGCCGGCGCTGCTGGAGGATCACGCCCGCTTCATGACCGCGCTGGAAGCGGTGGATCTGCTCGACCGCGAGGTCGAGCTGCTGCCCGGCGACGAGGAACTGGCGGAGCGCCGAAAGGCCGGGCGCGGCCTGACCCGGCCGGAGATTTCGGTGCTGGTGGCCTACGCCAAGATCACCGTGTTCTCGGAACTGACCCGCTCGGAGGTGCCCGACGACCCCTATATGGAGCGCCTCCTGATCGGCTACATGCCGGGTCCGCTGCGCTCGAAGTTCAAATCGGCGCTGCTGGGCCACCGGCTGCGGCGCGAGATCATCGCCACCGTCGCCGCCAACGCTTTTGTCAACGAGGCCGGGCCGTCGCTCGGCACCCGGCTGCGCGAGGAGACCGGGGCTCCGGTGGCGGAGGTCGTGCGCGCCTTCATCATCGCCCGCGAGGTCTATGGCCTGCCCGGCATCGCCGCCCAGATCAACGCGCTCGACAACAAGGCCACGGCGGCGGCCCAGATCGAGATGCACCTGGCGCTCTGCGACATGATCGCGGCGCAGAGCCTGCGGCTGTTGCAGGGCGGTCCCGGGGGCCAGTCGGGGGGCCGCTCGATCGGCGAGGCGATCGCGCTCTACGGGCCGGGCGTGGCGCAGATCGCCACCACCGCCGACGGGGTGATCACCGACTTCTCCAAGAAGCGGCTGGGAACCCGCACCGCCGAACTGACCAAGGCCGGAGCGCCGCGGGCGCTGGCCGGGAGCGTGGCCCGGCTGGAACTTCTGGGCGGCGCCTTCGACGTGATCGAGGTCGCCGCCGGGATGGGCCGCGAGGTCGCCGACGTGGCGGCGAACTACTTCGCCGCCGGGGCCCGGTTCGGCCTCGACTGGCTGCGCTCGGTGTCGCGCCAGATCAAGCCGGCGGACCACTGGGAGCGCATCGCGCTGGGCCGCCTGATGGCCGATCTGCGGTCCCAGCAATCGGCCATCGGCGCCGCCGCGCTGGCGCTGAAGGGGGCCAAACCGGGCGCCGACAGCATCGCCAGATGGGCCGGCGAGAACGCCGAGGTCGCCGGGCGCGCCGACCGGCTGATCGCCGAGTTGCGGGCCAGCGGCGGCCTCAGCGTGGCCAAGCTGGCGGTGGCGTCGTCGCAACTCCGGGCGGTGAGCGGGAAGTGATGCCCGGGGCGCCGGGGGTGGCGGCGGGCCATCCCGAGAGCCGTCATTCCCGCGAAGGCGGGAATCTCTCGCGATTTTGAAGCGATCCCCGCCTTCGCGGGGATGACGGGAGGGGTCAGGACCGTTGCTCAGGTCGTGTCGGCGATGAAATCGGGGCGGATGTCCGACAGCCGGTCCAGCGATCCGGCCGCAAACCCCTTCAACAGCCCGTGATCCAGCACCAGCACGGTGCGCCAGCCCATGCAAGCGCCGCCGAGAATATCGGTGTGCAGGGTGTCGCCGGCCATGGCGATGCGGTGCGGCGGAACGCCGGAATCGGGGCCGGCGCCGATGCGCTCGCGCACCAGCTCGAAGACATTGGCGAAGGGCTTGCCGTAGAACTCCGGCGCGCAACCGGTCAGATCGGCGATCTCGTGGGCGTAGAGGCCGGGTTCGGCCGCCAGCCCGTCCTCGCGCGGCGAGACCAGGTCGGGGTTGCCGACCAGAACCGGACGCGGCCGGGCGCGCAGCGACGCCAGCAGCAGGTCCTGGCGCGCCCGGTTCCAGTCGCCGGTGCTCAGCAGGACGAAACCGTCAACCGCATCGTAGTCGGCCGGATCGTCGCCCAGCCGCACGCCAGCCTGGGCCAACTCGCCGATCGCCGACGCTTCGACGGCGGCAAAACCCCACCGCAGTTCCTGCCGGCCGGCCAGCGCCCGGGCCAGGGCGTCGCGGCTGGAGACCACCTCACCGGCGGTGAAATCGAAGCCCAGGCGGCGATAGCGCAGGAGCGTCCGGGCCGCCGGATAGGAGGCGCCGTTGGTGAGCACGAACAGGCGCTTGCCGGCGGCGCGAAGGGCGGCGACACGCTCGGGCGCGCCCGGAACCACCCGCGTGCCCACGTTCAGCACCCCGTATCCGTCGAGCACGAAGACGTCGATCTCGCCGCTCAGGTCGCCGAGATTTCCGATCCGCCGCGAGGTCGCGGGGAATCGCGCCATGGGCAACCGGGCACGTATCTCCTCGTAGCGCCGGCAGACCCAATCGGCGTCGAGCCGTTCAGATGCCCGCTCTTCAGATAATAGCATGCCGGACCTTGGCCGAGACCCATTCGCTGAACACCACGGTGGCGAGGATGATGATGAAGATCATCGTCACCTGGGGCCAGGCCAGCACGTTCAGGGACGCCTGCAATTGCAGCCCGATGCCGCCCGCCCCGACCAGGCCGAGGATGGTCGACTCGCGGATGTTGATGTCCCAGCGAAACACCGAGATGCCGAAGAAGGTGGGCAGGATCTGCGGCACGATGGCAAAATCGATCACCTGGGCTTGTGACGCGCCCGAGGCGGTGACCGCCTCGACCTGGGCCTGGTCGATCTCCTCGATCGCCTCGTAGAGCAGCTTGGCGACGAAGCCGATCGAGCGCAGCCCGATGGCGACGATCCCGGCAAAGACGCCGGGGCCGATGATCGAGACCAGCAGCAGGGCCCAAATCAGCGAGTTGATCGAGCGCGAGGAGACGATGATGAACAGCGCGATGGGCCGGGCGATATACAGGCTGGGGGTGGTGTTGCGGGCGGCCAGGAAGGCCACCGGCACGGCGATGACGATGCCTATCAGCGTGCCCAGCGTGGCGATGTTCAGGGTGTCCCACATGGGCCACCACAGCTTGTCGATATAGGACCAGCGCGGCGGGAACATGCGGCTGCCGAGATCGGCCGCCGCGCGCGGCGAATCCAGCACGAACATCCAGATGGTGTCCTTGGTCATCACCTGCCAGCAGAACACGAACAGCGCCACCAGCGCCAGCCAGCCGGCCCACAGGGCCAGGCTCTGCCTGCTGGTGCGGTGCTTCCAGACCGGTTTTCCGTCGAGCGTCGAGATTGGCATCACTGCACCCAATTCCGCACGTGACTGGAGGAATATTCCGCCACCATGACGATGGCGATGATGATCAGCAGGATCGCCCCGGCCGAGTCGTACTCGTAGCGGTCGATGGCGGTGTTCAGGGTCGCCCCGATGCCGCCGGCGCCGACGATGCCGATCACCGCCGATTCGCGAAAATTGATGTCGAGCCGGTAGAGCGACAGCCCGATCAGGCGCGGCATGACCTGCGGCTGGACGGCGTAGTTCACCAGTTGCCCCCAGCTTGCGCCGGTCGAGCGGATCGCCTCGGCCTGGGCTTCGTCGATATCCTCGATGTCCTCGGCCAGCAGCTTGGCGAGAAAGCCGATGGTGGCGAACGAGAGCGTCAGAAACCCGGCGAACGGGCCGAAGCCGAACATCGCCACGAGCAGGATGGCGACGATGATTTCCTGCAACGCCCGCGACATGGCGATGATCGCCCGGCACGCCAGATAGACCGGCAGCGGGGCCATGTTGCGCGCCGCCCCGACGCCGATCGGCACCGAGAGGATGATCCCGACCACGGTGGCGGTCACCGACATGGTCAGGCTTTCGACCAGCCCCTGGCTGATGTCCACCCAGCGCGAGGAAAAATCGGGGTAGAGGAACCCCTGGATGAAGCGCCAGCCGCGGTCCAACCCCCGGTAGACGCGCCCCCATTTGACCTCGGTGGAGGCGATGGCGAGGACCAGATAGACCAGCCCGCCGCCATAGATCGCGATCCGCCAGCGCAGATCGTGGATCAGGATCGGCGGGCGCTTCCAGCGGCGCGGAGCGGCGGCGCCGATGTCGGTCACGGGCATGGGCACGGTCACACCATCCCGGCGAGGCGCTCCTCGCGGTCGCGGCCGTCCTCGTCCTCGCGCGCCTTGCCGCGCATCGCGGTCCAGTCCTCCTCGCCATAGATGAGGGTCAGCACGCTGTCGTCGAGTTCCTCCGGCTTGCCGTCGAACACCACCTCGCCCGCCCGCAGGCC
>JACZTQ010000252.1 GCA_022573605.1 Pseudomonadota bacterium
CTGGTGGCCGGCGGCTCCGGGGGGCGTCAGGACCGGGGTGCGCGCAAAGTGCGCGGGCAGCCGGGATTCGGGCCGGGATTCGGGCCGGGTTTTGGGTTCGGGCGCCGGGAGCGGCGCGGCTTGCGGCAGCTCCGGCGCCGGCGCTTCGGCAACCTCGAGCGCCGTGCCGGGCCGGGCGGATGGGGTCTCGCGGGGCTGCAACGACCAGACCGCGGCGCCCGCCGCGACGGCGGCCAGCGCCAGCGCCCCGACCGCCAGGCGGCTTCGGCGCGGCCGTGCCGAAGGCAGCGCCGAAAGCTCCGGCAGCGGCGAATTCAGCTGGAAGACCGGGCCTTCCGGGCCGAACTCCTCGGCCTGGCAGCGGGTCGAGACCTCGCCCGGAATGAAACCCCAGCGCGCGGCGTAGTCGCGGGCCTCGCGCCAGGTCGCGGCGAAGGTGATCAGCAGGGCGGTCTCGCCGCCGCCATCGGCCGGCGCCACGGCGACGGCGACATCCTCGGGCCGGTAGACGGTGTTGCGCTCGATGTAGTCGAAGGCGGCCCGCCGGCGCGCCGCCGGGGGGCCGTCCGGTATCCGCGCGCGCCGTTGCAACACCTGCTCGCCGGGCAACCAGAGGCGCACCGGCCGGCGCCCGCCGATCTGGGCCTCGGCCTCGGCCCGCAGCAGCCCGATCACCATCGGGAACTCCGGGTCGTCGAGCTGTACGGAGGCGAATTTCTTCCAGCCGCCAAGGCCGGCGCGCTCGTGCAGGGTGACGGCCTCGGGCGTCAGGTCGAGCGCGAACGCCACCGCATCAGGTCTGGTGCGATTTTTAGCGCGACTCCTGCCGAACAGAGCCTCCACGATTCCGGCTCCAACTGCTGTTTCTTGCCCCGAGGCTGAATCTACCCCATTCGGGGGTCCGGGAACAAGACGGTGATTGGCTTTTTTGGCGCGCGGGTCGGGCCGACGGGTGCTTGCTCTAGTTGCCGGTGGCGCCGTGCTGGTGGCCTTCGCCATGGTGCTTGGGCTCGCCCATGGTCTTGCTGACCGGCACGGTGATCGCGACCTCGCCGGCGGACTCGAAAATCAGGATCATCTCCAGGGTGTCGCCTGCCTTCAGCGGCGGGTCGATGCCGAACATCATCAGGTGAAATCCGCCCGGACCCAGATGCGCCATGCCTCCGGCCGGGATCTCGAGCGCATCGACCGGGGCCATGGACATGATGCCGTCCGTCTGCGTGGCCTGGTGCAGTTCGATCTTGCCCACCCCCGCGGCCCGCGCGCCGATCAGACGGTCGGCGGTGGCGCCGTGGTTATGAATTCCGAAATAGGCCACGCCGGGCCGGTTCGGGATGGTCGGGCGGGCCCAGGGGTGCATCACCTCGATGATGCTGCCCGCATGGGCCGGGGCGGCGGCAAGGGCGCCGAGCAGGAGGGTCGCGGCGAGGCGGCGGAGTGTCATGGCGAAGTCCTCTGGTTCGGTCCGGCCCGCCGGATCGCCCCGGTCCGGCCGGAGTTCGACCCGGCCCGATGCCGCACAATCGCGGCTCTGCGCCACCAAGCCGCCGGTTTGTGCTTGCGCGCACCCCATGCCGGCGGCATAAAACCGCAGGTTTCCCGGTCGCCCGGGCCAACGGCGCGAGCGACGCAGAGCTGAGGAATGAGCACATGGCGAGCATCCTGTCAAACAAGGTTCTGAGCGAGGCGATCCTGCCCAGCGAGGGCAGTGCGCTGTGGATCAAGCGCGTGGTCCTGGTGGTGCTGGGCATCGCCGCGCTGGCGATCGCGGCGAAGATCAAGATCCCGTTCTGGCCGGTGCCGCTGACCATGCAGACCTTCGTGGTGCTGACCGTGGGCGCCGCCTACGGCATGCGCCTCGGGGTTGCGACCATGCTCGGCTACCTGCTGGTCGGCGCCCTGGGGTTCGATATCTTCGCCACCTCGAGCGCCGAGAATTTCGGCCTGGCCTACATGATGGGCGGAACCGGCGGCTATCTGGTCGGCTTCGTGCTGGCGGCCGCCGTGCTCGGCTGGCTGGCCCGCAAGGGCTGGGACCGCAGCGTGGTGAAAATGGCGGCGGCGATGCTGATCGGCAACGCGATCATCTATCTGCCGGGCCTGCTGTGGCTGGGCCAGCTCTACGCCGAGACCAAGGGCTGGGCCACGGTGCTCGACTGGGGGCTGTGGCCGTTCCTCGCCGGTGACGCGCTGAAGCTGGCGCTGGCGGCGCTGGTGCTGCCGCTGGCCTGGAAGGCGGTGGGCGAGGCCCGCGGCTGAGAGCGGATCGCGCCGGCCCCCGGCCCAGGTCATGCCCCGGACGCGATCCGGGGCATCCGGTGGCGTAGGGTGCGCATTCTGCGCACCGTTCGCCTGATCCAGACCTCTGGAACGGTGCGCAAAATGCGCACCCTACGGTTTGCCGGGGCGGGACATTAGACCTCCTCCTCCTCGACCAGCTCGATCTCCCCGCGCTTGACCAGATCGCGGATCACCCGGATGATCTCCGACTGGGCCTGCTCGCCGTCCTTGCGGCGCACCGAGGTGATCTCGCCAAGCTCCTCGCGAAGCTGCTCGGCCATTCGCGTCGAAAGGTTGCCGAGGATGAATTCGCAGGTCTCGGGGGCGCTTTCCCTGGTGGTGAAGAGCACCTTGAGCAGGGTCTCCTGGTCGATCGAGCGGATCAAGGCGGCGATGCCGCGCCGCGGCACCCGGGCCGGGATGTCCTCGACGGTGAACATCTTGCGCCGGATCTCCTCGGCAAATTCCGGCTGCTCGGCTTCGATATGATCGAGGATGTGATCGCGCAGCGCCGGGCTGGTGTAGTTCATGATCGCGCCCACCTGGTCGGCCGGGTTGCGCTTCCGGTCGGCACCCGAGTGGGTGGCGAGGAAGCTGCGGCTCATGGTGTCGCCGATCGCCGCGATGACCTTCGGGTCGAGGCTGGCGACGCGGGCCAGGCCGATGACCACGTTGCGCGCCAGTTCGGGCTCGAGCCGGTTCAGGACCCGCGCCGCATGTTCGGGAGTGAATTTCGACACCACGACGGCGGTGGTCTGCGGGTGCTCGCGGCTCAGGTAATCGGCCAGCGCCTCGTCGCTGACCTTGGCCAGCTTCTGCCACACATTGTGCGCCGACGGCGATTCGGCGGCGTCGAGGATGCGCATCAGCAGTCCCTCGCCGACATGCTGTTCCAGCAGCTCGCGGGCCTGGCCGAGGCCGCCGCGCACGACCTCCGCGTCGGTCGCCAGTTCGGCGAGGAACTCGGCGATGGTGGCGCGCACCTGGGGGGCGTCGATCCGATTCAGGCCGGACATGGCGTGGGTGAACTGGCGCAGGCTGGTCTCGTCGAGCTGTTCGAGCACCGTGCCCGCGGTCTCCGAACCCAGCACCCCGATGATCACCGCCGCCTTCTGCTGGCGGGTCAGCCGCTGGCCGGCGCCGCTCACGCGCCGTAGCCCCGGACCAGCGCGCCGGCGAGCAGGCTCCAGCCGTCGGCGATGACGAAGAAAGCCAGTTTCAGTGGCAGCGACACCACCACCGGCGGCACCATCATCATGCCCATCGACATCAGGATCGAGGCGACCACCAGGTCGATGATCAGGAAGGGCAGGAAAATCATGAAGCCGACCTCGAAGGCGCGCTCGAGCTCGGACAGCAGGAAGGAGGGCACCAGCAGCGACAGCGGCGCCGGCTGGCCGGGCGCCAGCGCCTCGTGCCGGCCGGGCGCGGCGGCGGCCAGATCGCCGATCACCTGCGGCGAGACCCGGCCCTCCATGAACACCCGGAACGGCGCCACGCCGCGTTCCCAGGCCTGCTGCGTGGTGATGTCGCCGTCCATCAGCGGGCCGAGGCCATTGGCCCAGGCCTCGGCGAACACCGGCTCCATCACGAACCAGGTCAGGAACAGCGCCAGGGTGACGATCAGCATGTTCGGTGGCGCCTGCTGCAAGCCGATGCCCTGGCGCAGCAGCGACAGCACGATCACCATGAACGGGAAGCAGGTCACCATGATGGCGATCCCCGGCGCCAGGCTCAGCACGGTGATCAGCAGGAACAGTTGCACCGCCCGGCCGGTCACCGAGGCGCCGTCACCGAGATCGATGCTGATCGATTGCGCCACCGCGATATCGGGCAGCAGCACAAAGGCGGCGACGACGGCGCCCACCAGAGCCGGCCGGAGGCGCCAGTCAGAACAGGTCGCTGACATCGACCACCTCGGTCAGGCGCACCCCGAGGCGCCCACTGTCGTCACCCAGCTCCTCCAGCTCGCCCCGCGCGATCACCCGGTCGCCGACCAGGATCTCGACCGGATCGTCCATCCGGCTCGACAACGGCAGAACCATGTCGCGGCGCATCGCCAGCAACTCGCCGATCACCGGCCGGGCATGGCCGACCGAGACCACCACGTCGATCGGCACCGAGAAGATCGCCCGGCGGTACTTGCCGTCCTGGCTGTTGTCGCGCTGCTCCAGCAGCGGCGCCTCGCCGGGGTCGTCCCCCGGGTTGGTGGCGGCGGCGGCGGCGGCGGTTTCGATGAGCGGGGTGTCGGGGTCGGTCATGGGTCATGCTCCTGGTTGCAGGCAGCGCTCGAGTTGCCGGCGAAAGTGCTCGAGCGCGGCCTCGGCGATGGCGTCGGCGTCGATTTCGGCGCCGCCCTGGCTCCAGGCGATCTGGGCCTCGCCGGGGCCGAGC
>JACZTQ010000019.1 GCA_022573605.1 Pseudomonadota bacterium
GCGTGGCACATGTCGCCGGGCATCAGGATGGCGATGCGGTCCATGTGGCGTTCCCTTATACCAGCGGCCATTGCCGACTTCGTACCGGCCGCGCCGCGCCCAAGCCCTCTCCCCCGACCCCTCTCCCAGAGGGAGAGGGGGGGCGACAGCGGGGTCCTCCCCCTCAATAGCCGATCGCGCAGCCGTCCTTGCGCGGGTCGGAGCCGCCGGTCAGCACGCCCTCGTCCCAGTCGATCCAGATCGCCTGGCTGCCGCCGATCGGCTTCGGGGGCCGGGTGACGCGGTGCCCCAATTTCGCCAGCCCCTCGCGAATTGCGGCCGGAACCGAGCCCTCCACATCGACGTTGCCGTCGAACGGATTGGGCATGAACCGGGGCGCGTCCATCGCCTCCTGGAGGTCCATGCCGTAGTCGAACAGCCGGGTCAGGAACTGCATGTGGCCGAAGGCCTGGTACTGCCCGCCCATCACCCCGAAGGGCATCACCACCTTGCCGCCCTTGCCGACCATGGCGGGGATGATGGTGTGCAGCGGGCGCTTGGCGCCCTCGATCCGGTTCGGGCTGGCCGGATCGAGGCTGAAGCCCTCGCCCCGGTTCTGCAGCATCACCCCGCTCGGCGTGCAGATGCCGCAGCCGAAATTGTTGAACAGGGTGTTGATGAAGGAGCAGGCGTTGCGGTCGCGGTCGACCACGGTGAGGTAGACCGTGCTCCGGTGGTTCGGCAGGTCGATCAGGCGGGCCGGCTCGTGCGCCCGGGCCGGGTCGATGGCGGCGCGCAGATTGTCGGCATATTCGGCCGAAAGCAGGCCCTCGACCGGCACCTCGGCCAGCGCCGGATCGGCCAGCCAGGCATCGCGCGCGGCGTAGGCCAGCCGCCCGGCCTCGATCTCGGCATGGATGCGCTCCAGCGTGATCGGGCCGCCGCTACCGGCCTCGATCCCGCTGATGATGTTGAGCAGCAGGAGCGCGATCACCCCCTGGCCGTTGGGCGGGCACTGGTGGACGGTGTGGCCGCGGAATTCGGCCGAGATCGGGGTGACGTATTCGCCCTGGTGGCCGGCGAAGTCCTCCAGCGTGTGCAGCCCGCCCCGCTCGCGCAGGTAGGCGACGATGCCGCGCGCGGTCTCGCCGCTGTAGAACTCGTCGCGCCCGTGGGTTGCAATGCGCTCCAGGGTCGCCGCCAGGTCGGGCTGGCGGTGCCGGGCGCCGACGCGCGGCGCCTGGCCGCCGGGCAGGAAAATGCGCGCCGCGTTCTCGTCGCGCCCCAGCTTGGCCGCCTGCGAGGCGAAATCCACCTGCACCCGGGACGCGATCGGGTAGCCGTCGCGAGCCAGGCGGATCGCCGGTTGCAGAAGTTCCGGCAGCGACTTGCGGCCGTGATCGGCGACCAATCGGTCCCAGGCGTCGATGGCGCCGGGGACGGTGACCGAATGGACGCTGTCGCCGGCGATCGCGGCGATGCCCCGGTCGCGATACCACTCCACGGAGGCCGCCGCCGGGGCCCGGCCGGAGCCGTTATAGGCGATGATATCGCCCGGATTCCTGGCATCCCCGCCCGGCGAATAGAGGCAGAAGCAATCGCCGCCGATGCCGGTCGAGCCCGGCTCGACGACGCATTGCACGGCGCAGGCGGCGACCGCCGCGTCGAGGGCGTTGCCGCCCGCCTTCAGCACCTCGATGGCGGTCTGGCTCGCCAGCGGCTGCGAGGTGGCGGCCATGCCCTCGCTCGAGTGCACCGGCGAGCGGCCCGGCAGTTCGAGATTTCTCATGGGTCGTGCCCTTCCGTGGCCCTTGCCCTATACCGCCACGCGGAAATCCGTCCGGCGAAGTTGCAGTGGTTGCCAGCGAGACTATAGTGGCTCACCATGAAATGTCGCGCGGCAGAATTTCACGGGGCGGTAAAAAGAGAAAAATTCATGCTTCGCGCGGCGTGAAACCGAAAGGGAGAGCCCGATGAACAAACTGTTTTCCACCCTGGTCCTGTCCGCCGCGGCGCTGGCCGTGTCGGGCGCGATGGCGGCACAGGCCGCCCCCGAAATTCCCTGCAGCACCGCCAGGCTGATCGTGCCCTGGAAGGCGGGCGGCGGCACCCATGTGATCTTCTCGATCTTCGAGAAGACCATCAACGCGATGGATGTGACGCCGAGGATCAAGGTCGTCACCATCCCCGGCCAGGGCGGCAACAAGGGCGCCAAGGAGGCCGCCCGGGCCAAGCCCGACGGCTGCACCCTGTTCGCCATCCACCAGTCGGCGGTGACCAGCTTCCTGAACGGCCGGATCGACTTCCAGTATGACGGCTTCGACACCGTCGCCAACCTGACCTCGACCCCGGACATCGTCGGTGCCCGGGCCGGAACCCCGTTCGAGAACTTCGGCGAGTTCGCCGCCTATGCCAAGGCGCATCCCGGCGAGATCAAGGTCGGCGCCACCTTCGGCTCGACCAGCCAGTTCATCTGGCTGATCATGGCCGACAAGTTGGGCGTCGAGTTCTCCTATGTGCCCTATGACGGCACCCGCGAGCGGATGACGGCGCTGTTGTCGGGCGCCATCGACATGGGCGTGCTGAACGTCGCCTCGGGGCGTAAATACATGGAGGGCGGCGACCTTCAGGGCTTCGCTATCGCCGCCGAGGAGCGCTCGGAGTTCCTGCCCGAGATGCCGACCCTGAGGGAAGTGGGGGTCGATATGGTGTTCGCGCTCGAGCGCGGCATCGTGGCGCCCAAGGGTACGCCCAGGGATGTGATCGACCACTGGTCGGCGATCTTCAAGCAGGCCGCCGAGAACCCTGACCTGCTGGCGCAGATGGACGCCAAGGGCACCGGTGTGTCGTATCAGGACCCGGATGAATACCGCGTCTGGGCCGATGCGCTCTACGCCGACTTCGAGACGGTCGCGATCAAGATCGGCATGTACAAGAAGTAGGTTGCCGGTCACCGGCCCGGCGGAGCGATGCCGCCGGGCCTTGCCCTGATTTTCCATCCGTCGAGGCCGTCATGACCCGCGTCAACCGGGATACCGTGGTTGCGATCCTGCTGCTGGTCGGCTGCGGGGTTCTGCTCACCGCCAGCCTCGACATCCGCGAGCCCGATTACGGCCAGCTCAGCCCGGCCGCCTGGCCCCGGACCGTGGTCGGCGTGCTGGCGTTGCTGTCGCTGATCTACCTGGTGCAGTCGATCCGGCGCGGGGTGCCCGACGAGGCCGCCGCGCCCGCCGAAAAGGCGAGGCGCGGCCTCGGCGCGTGGATCGCCCACTGGCGCAACGTGTTCTGGGTGTTCGCGCTGTTCCTGGCCTACCTGCTCGCCCTGCCCTGGCTCGGCATGCTGGTCGGCGGCCTGGCCTTCGTCTTCCTGCTGCTCAACGCGCTGGGCGGCTGGTCGCCGGACAAGCTGGCGCTGCACGCGGTGATCGCCGTGGTCTCGGTCGGCGGCATGTGGAGCGTGTTCACCTTCGGCCTCGGGGTGCTGCTGCCGCGCGGCGAGCTGTTCGGCTGGTTCTGAGATGGTCTGGGACAACATCCTTCTCGCCTTCGCCGAGATCGGCAATCTCGAGACCATCCTGCTGATGACCCTCGGCGTCGGGGTCGGGCTGCTGGCGGGCGCGATCCCCGGCTTCACCATCGCCATGGCGGTGGTGCTGACCCTGCCCTTCACCTTCTCGATGCCGCCCGAGCAGGGCCTCGCGGTGATGGTCTCGGTGCTGGTGGGCGGGCTCTCGGGCGGGTTGATGTCGGGCATCCTGACCGGCATCCCGGGCACCCCCTCCTCGGTCGCCACCACCTTCGACGGCTTCCCCATGGCGCGCAAGGGCGAACCCGGCCTGGCGCTCGGCATCGGCGTCTGGTCGTCGTTCTGCGGCGGCATGTTCTCGGCCGTGATGCTGGTGCTGTTCGCGCCGCAACTGGCCCGGATCGGGCTCGAATTCCACCCCCAGGACTTTTTCATGCTGGTGATCTTCGCCCTCACCGTCACCGCCAGCCTGGCCGGGCGCGACCTGGTCAAGGGGCTGATCGCCGGCGCGCTCGGCCTGCTGGTCCGCACCGTCGGCGAGGACGACGCGGTCGGCATGGCGCGGTTCGATTTCGGCAGCGACGCGCTGCTCGGGGGCTTCGATTTCATCGCCGTGCTGATCGGGCTGTTCGCCTTCTCGCAGCTGCTCGCCGATGTGCGCGACCCCGAGGCCGCCAGGCGCTCGCTGACCGACCGGGGCAATGTCCGGGTCCGGATCGAGCACTGGCGCGCGATCAAGGTGATCGCGGTGCACTGGACCACCATGCTGCGCTCGGCGCTGATCGGCGTCTTCGTCGGCATCCTGCCGGGCACCGGCGGCTCGATCGCCAATATCCTGGCCTATGACCAGGCCAAGAAGGCGTCGAAGCACCCCGAGAAGTTCGGCACCGGCGTGCCCGAGGGCATCATCGCCCCGGAAACCTCGAACAACGCCGTCGAAGGCGGCGCGCTGACGCCGCTGATCGCGCTCGGCATCCCCGGCGACGTGACCACGGCGATCATGCTCGGCGCGCTGCTGATGCACGACGTGGTGCCCAGCCCGAGTTTCATTTCCGAGGAGCCGGTTCTGGCCTATTCGATCTTCATCGCCTTCTTCGCCGCCAATTTCATCATGCTGGGGATGCAGTCGGTGATGCTGCGCGTCTTCGTGCTGGTGACCCGGGTGCGGATGTACATGCTGACCGCGGTGATCCTCGGATTCGCCTCGATCGGGGTCTTTGCCATCAACAACGTCACTTTCGATGTCTGGACCCTGTTCTGGTTCGGCCTCGTGGGCTTCGCCATGCGCCAGTTGGGGTTCCCGCTGGCGCCGATGATCCTGGGCGTGGTGCTGGGCAACATCGCCGAGTTGAATCTGAGCCGGTCGCTGGCAATCTCGACCGATCTGACGCTGTTCGTCACCCGGCCCTGGTCGCTGTTCTTCCTCACCATCTCGCTGTTCTCGGCGGCCTTCCCCTGGTTCCAGGCGGCCAGCGCCCGTGGCGTGCGCTGGGCCGGGCTCTACGGACCGGCGATGCTGGTGGCGGTGGGCTTGCCGCTGGCGATGATGGGGGGCTCGGTGCGCCCCGGCCTGGCGGCGCTGTCGGCGTCATTCGGCATCTACCTCGGCTGGAAGGTCGTGCGCCGGATGAAGGCGGCGTGATCCTTGCCGGTGGCGCGGGAATTGCGCGGGTTTGCCTCCGGCGGGCACCGCGCGCCCCAAGTTTTGCGCCCTTCCGCCGGTGCGCTGGCGCGCCCCGGCATCGGGAAGCGCGACGGCCCCACCCCCACCCCCACCGCCGCCACGCGCTGCGCGCGTCTGGCGGTGGGGGCGGTGACGCCGGCTTTTCGAGCATGCGTAAGACATCGCCGCCCCGAACAGGCGCGCGTCGCGCGACCTGTTCGGGGCGGTGCCAGGGGGTGGGGGTGGGGCCGGGGCGCTTCCCGCGCGCCCGGGCGCGCCAGCGCACGGGCCAAGGGGCGCAAAGCGGCGCCGCCGCAGTGGCGTTGACACGGTTCGGGACAGGGTAGCGCAAGATGTGGCAGCCCGAGATCGTCGCCCTGGTGGTCGGCACCTTCCTGCTCGCCGGGTTCATCAAGGGCGTGATCGGCATGGGCCTGCCGGTGGTGGCGCTGGCCTTCCTGGGCTCGACCCTGGGGGTGCGCGAGGCGCTGACCATCATGCTGATCCCGGGCCTCGTCACCAATACCTGGCAGGCGCTGGCGGGGCCGGCCTTCGGTCTGCTGGTGCGGCGGCTGTGGAGCTTCCTGGCCGCCGCCGGGATCGGCATCTGGTTCGGCGTCGGGGTGCTGGCCGGGGCGAAAAGCGAAACCATGATGGCGCTGCTCGGGGTCACGCTGTGCACCTATTGCGCGCTCACCATGCTGCGCGCCCAGATACCGCCGCCGGGCCGGCGCGAGCCCTGGATGTCGCCGCTGATGGGCGGGCTGGGCGGCGCGATGTTCGGCATGACCGGGATCATGATCGTGCCCGGCATCCTCTACCTGCAAACCCTGGGGCTGAAGCGCGATGTCTTCGTGCAGGCGCTGGGGATCACCTTTGTCGCCATCACCCTGGCGCTCGGCAGCTCGCTGGCCGGGCGCAGCCTGCTGACCCAGGACCTGGCGCTGATGTCGCTGACGGCGCTGGTCCCGACCGCGGCCGGGCTTGCGCTCGGCCGGCGCTACCGCCACCAGATCTCGGAGGCGAGCTTCAAGCGCATCTTCTTCGTCGCGCTGATGGTGATCGGCCTCGACATGCTGAGGCGCTCGCTGCTCTAGATCGTGTGCTGATGGACGGGAGCTGGGTCGGCGCCGCGGCGCCGGTGTCGGCTTTGGAGCAACCCCGGCCGCGAGTCTCCGCATCGGGGAACTATTGGCGCATGTCATTGCCGAGCCAGCCCCTTGACCGCACGCCAGCCGGCAAGATGACGCTTCGGGGTGATCTCGCCTGACAGAGCAGTTCGCGGCCAGTTGACTGGCGTCGCCGGTTAGCTTCCCGGAAGAGGCCGCAACATGGCCGGTTTCGGCCCGTCGCCCGTATCCTCGTCGTCGCTCACCGACTCACCCGCCTTCGATGAGCTATACTTCACCAGCAATTCCGCCATGCGCATGAAGTCGTCAAGTTTGGAGATTTCCGCTGCGAGCCGCGCGCGGCGCTCCTTCGCAAGCGCAATAACATCGGTCATCTCGATCCTTCCTCAACACAAGAGTCGCGCGACCTCGTCAAGCTGTGTCGGGACTCTCTCCGGGTCTGCCTGCTCGGACAGATCATTTTGTTTCTACTTTATGAATACCATAACAATGGTGCCGGTCTCAATCTCAATCTAGTGGATGGAATCTAACAAACCGAACCCGGTCAACGCAGCCCTCGGTAACCGAAACTTGCAACAAGAACAGACGCTTATGCGTTCATCATGTCGGACTCTTCCGTCTCGCGCCTACCACTAGGACACAGGCCACTGTCCCCAGTGCCGTTGGGCGGATCGTGTTGCGGCGGGAATTTTGCCAGTTCGGGGTCTCAATTTTCGGTGAGACGTTCGTCGAAGAACTCGTCCCCGCCAGGCTCCTCCTCGCCAAGATCCTGAAGGAAGAACGACATCGGTACCTGCATCTCGGTGGCGATGTTGCGCAGAACGCCGGGGCTGGCATGGCGCACCCCGGTCTCTAAATCCTGGATGCGCTCGACGCTGAAGCCAAGCAGCCGGCTCAACTGCTCCTGCGTCATCCCCATCATCCAGCGGCGGTGGCGGATCATCTTGCCGACAAGGGTGTCGAGGAGGGCGTTGTCCTCCGGCAGAGCATCGGTGAGGAGCAGTTCAGCCTCATGGTCTGCTCTGGCGCCGAAATCCAGCGCATCCGCGCGTCCGAGGAGGCCGTCTCCAGCGCTGGTCCCGGCCAGTTCCGTCGCCAGGCGGAGAAAGCCGTCCAGCTTCGCGAACTCAGCCATGAGCCGTGCGCGGCGCGCCTTCGCAAGCTTGATGACGTCCGTCATCGCGGCTGGTTCCCCAACACCCTCATGCGCCGACTCATCCGGTCTTTCCGGACGCTGCTCAAGTCCCGGCGCACTCGTATTTTATACCACATATTGTCCCTTGACCCGTAAAGAAACACAATATCGATATAATCCGCATTGTCCAATCCGATTTCCGGGGCCGGGTTTTCGCGGCCCGCCGGCGGAGGCCCGCGGCCCACGCGACGGCGTATCGACCGGCGGAACGATACCGCCGCATCCGCGCCGGGGACGGCAACGGAATTCATTGAGTCGCGACTGCAATCGGACCGCTCGGGCTGGGCTCGCCGGGGCCCGGTGCTCGCCGGGTTCACCGAGCGCCATTTAGCCGTGCTTTTAATATTTTACATTAGAAAACAATTGTAATCCGATGTTTAATATAATTTATTGACTATCATGGATTAATGATACATATTGTCGTCAATGCTTCATAAGCACCGCTCATGAAGGATTCGCTTGGGGACGGGGAACGGGTATGAGTCTGCTTTCGCTCAATTGCAGTGTCCAGAGCGGGCGCGCCGTTGCAATGGCCGCGTCGCGGGACGGCTTTTCGGATTCGCTCTTCGCCGCCCCTTCGTGCAACCTGCGGTCCGGTGCCGGTGCGCACCGGGCGGCGCGAAAACCAGCGCTTCATTGGGATAGTTCGGTCGGCCCGCTTTCGGTCGGCCCGCTGGAGATCGCGCGCAGCGATGGAGGGTTCTGTGTCTGTGGTAATTAATCTTGACAGCCGGCGGAAAACGCCAACGTCGTTCAAGTCGCTGTCGCATCCCGCGGGTGTCACTCTGCCGTTCGAGAGCCCTGCCGATGCGGAGCTGATCATCCCGGAAATCCGCAACCGGATCGTCTCCGGCGCCTACAGCGCCGACCTGCTTCGGCAATTGGACGACACGGTGAGGCCGGCAGACCGCGTCCTGGTGATTGGCGCCGGGCTCGGGACCGCCTCGACGCTTGTCGCCAAGCATCGTGGAGTCAAGCGGGTCTTCGCGGTGGAAGCCAACACCGAACTCTGCACCTATTTGGCACGGACGCACGAACTGAACGGCGTTGCGTGGGTCGAGACCGTCAATGCGGTTCTTGGCACCGGTCTGAAGGGCCGGCTGCCGTTTTTCGCCCGGCACGACACCCGCACCTCCTCGCTGCTGCCGGATGAGTGCAGTTGGCAACGTGTGATGATGATTCCCTGCATGGACCTCAACCTGATCCTGGCCGAGGAAAAGATCAGCCTCGTCATCTGCGAGATTCCCTCGGGCGCCGTAGCGCTTCTGGCATCCGCGGATCTATCGACGGTCGATCGGATTCTGGTCGGCAGCGGCGACGACGTGTTAACTTTTGGCGAGGCGAACGACGTGCTCCCGCTGTTGACCGAGAAGGGCTTCGAGGCCGAGAGGAGTGGGGCAACCTTGCGATTCGATCGCGCCGAGGCCGGCCGCGAGACTCACCTTCAGGTGAGGGATCGAGCGTGATGGGGCCCGTGGTCTCCGCCCGGATGCGGGTGGTGAGCGGTCTGCAAAGCCGCCTTCGGGCGGCTTTCGAGTCAGGCTCTCGGAGAGGCTATCCGTGGGCCACCGCGGCCAACGCGAGGGCCGCAAGGAACAACCAGCCCATCAAGATGTCCTCGATCATGTCGGTCATCGCTCCGGCCTCGCGTGACTCCGCCCGGCGCTTGGCAAGCAGACAGGGCGACCCATTCGTCGTGAGCCGCCCTTGAGTGTGTGCGTTGCGTTCCAGTGCGTGTGCATTGACATGACCATAGGGCCGAAGAGTGCATAATGTAAAATTAATATTGGTAATCTCTCTATTATGATTTTTATAGATGAATATCTTTGCTATTCAAAAGTTCTTTTATCAATACAACTGAAAGTTGAATAACGACTGAATGAAATCCCCAATAAGGTGATTTATTCATAACGCCAAATGATGCGGCTGTCCCGATTGCCCCGCGCCGCCAAGACCGTTTGCACACCATGCATACAGCGTCGAAGTATCGAAGGGTACGCCCGTGACAAGCGGAATATCGGCTCATGGCGGCGGCGGAATGGGGGACACTCGCTCCCGCGCGTGGTTTCGCGCCAGCCTTGGTGATCGCCCGACCGACCCAATGCGCGTCGCCCGCCTCGGGTCAGACCCGGCCGTTCGCCGAGTAGGTTATGGTTGACCGGTGTGGGCCCGTGAGCGGAGATAACGACTCGGAACACCAGTCGATGACCCGGAGGGGGCCGCAATGACCCTGACACTCGCCATCGCCGGGCTCGGCGCGATCGGCATGAAGCTGGCGCAGGCGATCGACCGGGGCGCGGTGCCCGGCGTCCGCCTGACCGCGGTCTCGGCCCGCGACCGGACGCGGGCGCAAGCCCGCCTCGCCGGGTTCGCCGATCCGCCCGCCGTGGTGACCCTGGCGGAACTGGCGGGGCGGGCCGAGATCATCGTCGAATGCGCCCCGGCGGCGGTCTTCGCCGAGGTCGCCGGACCCGCCATCGCGCAGGGCCGGGTGTTGCTGCCGCTCTCCGTCGGCGCGCTGCTCGACCACATGGACCTGGTCGAGCGGGCCCGCGCCAGCGGCGCCCGGATCATCGTGCCGACCGGCGCCCTGATCGGCCTCGACACCGTGCGGGCCATGGCCGAGGGCGAGATCTCCCGGGTGGTGCTGGAGACCCGCAAGCCCCCCGGCGGGCTGGCCGGCGCGCCGCATCTGGTCGAGAACAATATCGATATCAGCGATTTGAGCGAACCGCTGCTGGTCTTCCAGGGCTCGGCCCGGGCGGCGGCGCGCGGCTTTCCGGCCAATGTCAACGTCGCCGCGGCGCTGGCGCTGGCCGGCATCGGCCCCGAGCGCACCGAGGTCGAGGTCTGGGCCGACCCCGGCATCGAGCGCAACATCCAGTCGGTGACGATCACCTCGGACAGCGGCGAGGCGACCATGACCATGCGCAACATCCCCTCGGCGGACAACCCGAAGACCGGGCGCATCGTCGCGCAGAGCGTGCTGGCGACCCTGCGCCGCCTGACCGCGACCCTGACGGCGGGCAGTTGACGGCCCTGGACCTCACCGAGGCCGACCGCGCGCGGCTCGACGGGGCAGAGGGCGAGGCCTTGCGGTTCGCCATGCAGGTGGTGGTGCGCGCCGCCCGGATCATGGCCGCGCCGCGCCTGATCGACGCCGGCTTCGCCCATATCGACGCCTGCCACTACTACGGCCGGGCGCATCTCGACTTTGCCCGGTTCTTCACCGAACGCGGCGCGCGGTTCGAGATCCCGGCCTGGACCAACAGCCTGACGGTCGGCCTGAAACGCCGATGTGCGCCCCGATGTGCGCGCAGACGCCGACCCGGTGGTGCTGGCCGAGGCGCGCGAGTTGGCCGGGCTCTACCTCGAGCTCGGCTGCCGCCCGGTCTGGACCTGCGCGCCCTACCAGTTGCCCGGCGGGCCGGGCTTGGGCGACCAGATCATCGTCGGCGAGTCGAACGCGGTCGCCTACTACAACTCGGTGGTCGGCGCGCGGACCAACAAATACGGCGATTTCCTCGATGTCTGCGCCGCGCTGACCGGCCGGGTGCCGTTTGCCGGGCTGCATACCGACGCCGGCCGCCGGGCGCAGATCCTCTTTGACATCAACGGCTTGCCCGAGGCTCTGCGGGCCACCGAACTGTTCTGCCACGTGCTCGGTCACCTGATGGGGCGCCAGGCGGGGTCGCGCATCCCGGTGATCGCCGGGCTGGCGCCGGAGACCCCGCCCGACAGCCTCAAGGCGATCGCCGCCGCCGGGGCCTCGTCGGGCGGGATCGCGATGTTCCACGCCGTCGGCGTCACCCCGGAAGCGCCCGACCTGGAGGCCGCGACCGGCGGCCGCGACCTGGAGGAGACCGTCACGGTGACGCCGGAGGCGCTGGTGGCGGCGCGCGATTCGCTGTCGTCGGCGGGCGACGGGCCGGTCTCGATGGTGGCGCTGGGCACGCCGCATTTCTCGCTGAGCGAGTTCGAGCGCGCCGCCGCCCTGATCGAGGGCCGCAAGGTCGGCGGACAAGTCGCCCTCTACATCTCCACCAGCCGCATCATCGCCGGGCTGGCGGCGCAAAAGGGCTGGGTCGGGACGCTGGAGCGGGCCGGGGCGATCATCCTGGTCGATACCTGCACCTATTTCGCTCCGGCGGTGCGGGCGGCGCGCGGGCGGGTGATGACCAACTCGGCCAAATGGGCCTATTACGCGCCCGGATTGCTGCCGGTCGAGGTCGCCTTCGGCGCGCTGGAGGACTGCATCGAGACCGCCGTGCGGGGCGAGGTCTGGCGAAGCGGCGCGGTCTGGTCCGACAACGCGTGGGGGCTCTGAGATGACCATCCGGGCCACGGTTCTCAACCCCGGAAGGTGCCGGGCGCCGGCGCTGGTGCTCGACGAGCCGCTGAGTTTCTGGGGCGGCTTCGACCCGGTCAACGGCACCATCGTCGACCACCACCACCCGCAGAGGGGCGCCTGCCTGGCGGGCAAGGTGCTGGTGATGCCGGGCAGCCGGGGCTCGGCCGGCACCCCGGCGGCGATCGCCGAGGCGATCCGGCGCGGCGTCGGGCCGGTCGCCATCGTGCTGGGCGGGAGGGATGTCAACATCGCCATCGGCGCCATGGTGGCGGAGCGCCTCTATGGCGATGCCGTGCCGGTGCTGGCGGTCGATGCGGAGGACTACTCGCGCCTCGCCACCGGTGACGAGATCGCCATCGCGGCGGACGGCACGGTGACGGTTACGGCCGGAACCGATCCACGGTAGAGCCTTTTGAAAGATCACCCATGGGATAGCCATACGCCCGTCAGGATTTGACAGCGGGGATTATTCCATTGACCTTAAACGAACGCCCGTTGCACCTGACTCATAGCGCAGCGACCCCCACCCTAACCCTCCCCCTTTCAGGGTGAGGGGACCCCGTTACACTTACCGCGACCTGAAGCCCCTCCCCTAGAAGGGGAGGGGTTGGGGAGGGGTCTGCCGCGGTAGGTTCCGATCACCGAGCTTTGGTATTAAACGGTCAACAGAGGGGGATGCGCCCATGGAATCCTACGACGTGGTGATCGTCGGCGCCGGCAATGCGGCGCTGTGCGCGGCGCTGGCGGCGCGCGAGAGTGGCGCCGGCGTGCTGGTGCTGGAGAAGGCCGGCGAGGACGAGAAGGGCGGCAACTCCTGGTTCACCGCGGGCGGTTTCCGCTTCTGCCACGACGGCATCGACGACCTGGCGACGGACGTGCTGACCGACCTCTCGCCGGCCGAGCGGGCCCAAATCGAGCTGCCGGTGCACGACCGCAAGGTGTTCTACGACGTGCTGATGAAGGTGACCCGCCATCAGGCCGACGAGGACATGGCCTGGCGGCTGATCGACGGCTCGCGCCCGGCCATGGTCTGGCTCCGGGGCCACGGCATCCGCTTCATCCCGATGTTCGGGCGCCAATCCTTCCTGATCGATGGCAAGCATCATTTCTACGGCGGCGTGAACATCGAGTCGGTCGGCGGCGGCCCCGGGCTGGTCGAGGGAGAGCTGAAGCGCATGGACCAGCTCGGCTGCGAGATCCGCTATGCGACCGGCGCCACCAGGCTGATCCAGGACCGTGCCCGCCGGGTCACCGGGCTGGAGGTGCGCGGGCCCGACGGCTACCAGGAGATCGCCGCCAGGGCGGTGGTGCTGGCCTGCGGCGGCTTCGAGTCGAACCCGGAGATGCGGGCGCGCTATCTCGGCCCGGGCTGGGATCTGTGCCGGGTGCGCGGCACCAGGCACAACCTGGGCGAGGGTATCCGCATGGCGCTGGATATCGGCGCGCTGCCCTATGGCAACTGGTCCGGCTGCCACTCGGTCGGCTGGGACATCTCGGCGCCGCCCTTCGGCGACCGGGTGATCCTGGACAATTTCCAGAAGCACTCCTACCCTTGGGGCATCATGGTCAACGTCCACGGCCGGCGCTTCGTCGACGAGGGCGAGGATTTGCGCAACCACACTTATGTGAAATTCGGCCGGGCGATCATGGGTCAGCCCGAGCGCACCGCGATCCAGATCTTCGACGGCAAGACCATCCCGCTGCTGCGCGACGAATACCGCATCCGCGAGGTCACCAAGGTCACCGCCGACAGCATCGCCGAACTGGCCGCCGGGCTGGAGATCGACCCGGCGGCGCTGACCGCGACGATCGACGAATTCAACGCCGCCTGCGGCGTGGCGAAATCCGATCCGGGCCGGTTCAACCCCGCGATCCTCGACGGCGTCACCACCGAGGGCCTGAGCCCGGAAAAGACCAACTGGGCCCTGCCGATCGATCAGCCGCCCTTCGAGGCCTACGTCACCACCACCGGCATCACCTTCACCTTCGGGGGCTTGCGCATCGACCAGCGGGGCGCGGTTCAGGACACCAGCGACCGGCCGATCCCCGGTCTCTATGCGGCGGGCGAACTGGTCGGGGGCCTGTTCTACGAGAACTATCCCGGCGGCAGCGGGCTGATGGCCGGCACGGTGTTTGGCAAGCTGGCGGGCGAGAGCGCGGCGGCGGAGAGCCGCCGGAACGTCTGAACGGGCGGGTCAGAACCCGCCAACTCTTATATGAGAGTTAACGCACCCCCGAACGCCGTCATTGTCCGGCTTGACCGGACAATCTCGCGCAGCATCGAGAGATGCCCCGGCCAAGCCGTGGCATGACGAGGTCCCGTGCCGGGGCCGGCTCAGCGCGGGCTGCGCTTGGCGAGGATGCGTTGCAGGGTGCGGCGGTGCATGTTGAGCCGCCGCGCGGTCTCCGAGACGTTGCGGTCGCAAAGCTCGAACACCCGCTGGATATGCTCCCAGCGCACCCGGTCGGCCGACATCGGGTTCTCCGGCGGCGGCGGCTTGTCGCCGTCAGGGCTGAGCAGCGCCTTTTCCACGTCGTCGGCGTCGGCCGGCTTGGAGAGATAGTCGGTGGCGCCGATCTTGACCGCCGCCACGGCGGTGGCGATCGCCCCGTAGCCGGTCAGCACCACCACACGGCAGTCGGGCCGCAACTCGCGCAAGGCCTCGACCACGTCGAGGCCGTTGCCGTCCTCGAGGCGCAGGTCGATCACCGCATAGGCGGGCGGGCTCGAGCGGATCGCCGCCAGGCCCTCGGCCACGCTCTCGGCCAGCACCGGGGCGAAGCCGCGTTTCTCCATGGCGCGGCCGAGGCGCTGGCGGAACGGGCCGTCGTCGTCGAGCACGAGGAGTGAGTTGTCGTCACCGATCCGGGCGAGTTCATCGGTCATCTGGTTCCCCCGAATATCGCTTGCAGCGGGTTGATCATGGCTCCGCCACCGATTTTTCCCTCATTGGCGCCCCATGTCAAATTGCCCCGCGCCAACTCAGTCCCGGCCGAGGATGCGGGCGATCTCTCCCGCCATCTCCTCGGGCGGAAAGCCGTTGCGAAACAGTGCCTTGAGACCGTCCGGCATGACGAAATAGGTGAACGCGGAGTGGCTCATCAGGTACCCGGCCGCCGAATCCTCCAGATCGGTCCGCTGGTAGAAGACCCGGTAGGCGTCGGCGGCGGCCCTGATCTCGGCCTCGGTGCCGGTCAGGGCGACCATCGCCGGATGCATCGCCTCGGCGTAATAGGCCAGCGCCTCGGGGGTGTCGCGGGCCGGGTCGATGGTGATGAACACCGGGGTCACCTTGAGGCCCCGTTCGGCCAGAAGATCCACCGCCGAGCCCATCACGGAAACGTCGACCGGGCAGATGTCGGGGCAGAAGGTGTAGCCGAAATAGATCAGCGTCGGGCCGTCGATCAGCGCCGCGCTGGTGACCCGGGCGCCGGTCTGGTCGGTCAGCGTGAACGGGCCGCCGATGTCGGCGCCGGCGATGCTGACCGCCGCCGGAGAGACCGGGGCGCCGGGCTGCTTCAGGTAAAGGAAGATCGCCGCCGCGGCCAGCCCGGCGAAAACCAGCCCGGCCAGCGCCATCACCATGTTTCGCATCGTTCGCCTCCCCATCGTTTTCGGGCGCATCGTTTTCGGGTCCATCGTTGGCCGGCGGGCCGGGCCCCGGGTCTGACAAAGGCCCGATCGCGCCGGATTGCAAGGGCCGGCGCAGCGGATTTGACGCCAGAGCGCATCGATGCTTTCCTTTCGGCCCCAGCCCGGCGATATTCGGAGCCATGCCCGAGAGTGGCCGTCAATATCTGTTCAACCTGCAGGCCCGCGGCGACTGGGTGCGCCTGCGCACCCTGGTCACCGTGCGCTGGATCGCCATTGCCGGGCAGATCGCGGCGGTTCTGGCGGCAACCCAGGGGATGGGCTTCCAGCTTCCGCTGACCTGGTGCGCGCTGCTGATCTCGGCCTCGGCCACGGTCAATGTGGCCATGCAGGTGATCTACCCGGCGGAGAAGCGGTTGAGCGAGCAGGGCACGCTGATGTCGCTGTTCTTCGATCTGGCGCAACTGGTGGCGCTGCTGATGGTCACCGGCGGGCTGAACAACCCCTTCGCGGTGCTGATTCTGGCCCCGGTGACGATCTCGGCCACGGCGCTGAGGCTGCAATCGACTCTCTGGCTGGGGATCGCGGCGATGGCCGCGGTCACCCTGATGACGGTGTTCCACCTGCCGCTGATCCAGGCCGACGGCACGGTGCTGGAGGCGCCCGAGCTCTACCGCTCCGGGGTCGCGGCGGCGCTGGTCATCGCGGTCGCCTTCCTGTCGATCTATACCCGCCGGGTGACGGTCGAGAGTTATGCCATGAGCCAGGCGCTGAGCGCCGCCCAGATCGAACTGGCCCGCGAGCAGAAACTGGCCGCGATCGGCGGCATCGCGGCGGCGACGGCGCACGAGCTGGGCACGCCGCTGGCCACCATCAAGCTGGCCGCCGGCGAGTTGGCGCGCGAGTTGGCCGGCCACCCCGAACTGACCCCCGGAATGGCCGACGACATCGCCCTGATCCGCCGCGAGGCCGAGCGCTGCGGCGAGATTCTGGCCGACCTCGGGCGCGGCGGGCGCGAAGACCGGCAGATCAGGAGCGCGCCGCTCTCGGCCATCGTCGAGGAGGCGGCGGGGCCGCACCGCAACCGGGGCAAGCGGGTTCTGATCCGGGTCGGCGGCGCGATGGCGGACCAGCCGCACGGCGACGAGCCGATGGTCGGCCGCAGTCCGGAGCTGATCCACGGGCTGCGCAACGTGATCCAGAACGCGGTGGATTTCGCCGCCAGCACGGTCTGGATCGACATCGATATCAACGCCGGGGAGTTGCGCATCGCGGTCGGCGACGACGGACCCGGGTTCAGCCCCGATATCCTGCCGCGGCTGGGCGAGCCCTATGTCAGCACCCGGCGGCGCGGCGCGCGCCGCGAACCGGGCCCCGAATCAGGCCCCGAACCGGGTTCCGAATCGGGTTCCGAATCGGGCGGCGAATACGAGGGCATGGGGCTGGGCCTGTTCATCGCCCGCACGCTGCTGGAGCGCACCGGCGCCCGGGTCGCCTTCGCCAATGGCGGCGACGCCAGGCGGCGGCGCGCAATCGATCCCGATGCCCCGCCGGAATTGACTAATCCGCCGGGAGCGATCATCGAGATGGTCTGGCCGGAATCGATTCTGGTCACCCCGAAGGATGTCGCGCGGCGCCCGCTGGGCCGGAACGAGCGATTCGGACCGCGGCCTTAACAACTCGTTAACCATATGGCGGAAGGTTTACATTTCATGCGATCCGCGCTCCGCTTGACCGCGGCAATCGTCAGTCTCGCGTTGCCATACCGGAACCTGCCGTGACGCTGGGTGAATCAGAACTGGTGACGGGCCTCGGCCTGTTACTGATCCTGGCGCTCGCCGGATCGGCGGCGGCGGTGTTCTTGTGGCGCCGGGCCGTCAGCCGCGCCGCCGCGGCGGCCGCGTTGAGCGACGGCGCCGTGCTGATCGTCGAGGGCGGCGTCGTGGTGGAGGCCAGCGCCCAGGCGGAGGCGCTGCTGGGTCCGGCGGGCGGCCCGGTGATCGGGCGCCAGGCGCGGGAGATGCTGGGCGGGTTTTTCGGCTCCGGACCGGACTCCGATGCGAACCCCGATGCGAACCCCGATGCGAGCCCCGATACGAACCCCGGCCCGGACCCCGGCTCGGCCCCAGATGCGAGCCCGGCCCCGGGCGCGGCCCTGGCGGCGCTGGCGGAGCTGGAGCGGAGCGGAAATGCCATCCATCTGCTTGCCCGCGACGCCGCCGGGCGAACTTTCGAGCTGTCCGGCGAGCCGCGCGGCGGCCAGCTTCGGCTGGTGTTGCGCGAAGCGGCGTTGTTCGATGCGGAGTTGAACCGCGCCCGGGCCGGGATTGCCGCGAGCGAGGCGGCGCTGTCGCGGCGCGAGCTGGAGACCCTGACCCTGGGCGGGCTGTTGGCCGACGCGCCGCTCGCCGCCTGGAACCGGGCGCCGGACGGGCGGATCGCCTGGTCGGCCGGGCGGATCACCACCCGCCAGGGCACCGTCACCGGCGCCGAGGCCGCCGCCCTGGCCATCGCCCGAGCGAAGAAACGCCGCCGCGAACACCCGGAGGAGTCCGCGCCAGCAGGCGCCGGCAAGACGGAGCGTTTCCGCCTCGAGATCCCCGGCACCGAGCGGGACCGGGCGATCGCGCTGGACGCGATCGAGACCGCCGGGCCGGATGGCGCGCGGCTCGGCCTCGCGGTCGATGCCTCGGGCTCGCTGGGGGCGGAACGCACCCTGGCGCGCTTCGTGCGCACCATGACCGACACCTTCGCTCATCTCAACGTCGGTCTGGCGATCTTCGACCGCAACCAGACCCTGGCGCTGTTCAACCCGGCGCTGGTCGACATGTGGCAGGCCGACCCGGCCTGGCTGGCGCGGCGCCCCAGCCTGCGCGAGATCATCGACAGCCTGCGGGCCAACCGGCGGATTCCCGACATGCCGGATTTCCACGCCTGGCGCCGACGCCTGACCGACCTGTTCGAGAACACCGAGACGGCGGATTACGAGGAGCTGTGGAGCCTGGCCGACGGTTCCGACATCAGGGTGGTGGCGCGGCCGCACCCGCACAGTTCGCTGGCTTTCGTGTTCGACGACGTGACCGAACGGATGCGCCTCGAGCAGCGCTACCGCCATTCGATCGACCTGCGCCGGGCCACGCTGGACCGGCTCGACGAGGGGCTGGTGGTGTTCGGGCCGGACGGATTGCTGCAACTCGTCAACAACGCCTTCCACGAGATCTGGGGCACCGATGCCGAGACCGTCCGGCCCCCGATGCATGCCAGCGAGTTGCTGCCGCTGGTGCGCGGGCTGACGGTGGAGACCGATGTCTGGCAGCGGCTGATGAGTTTCATCACCGGCGCCGAGTCGCGCCAGGCCTGGGAGGCGCGCCTCACGCTCGGCACCGGGCGCATCCTCGGCGCCCGCTTCGCCTCGCTGCCGGACGGCTCGACCATGGCGGCGTTCAGCGACGTCACCGACAGCGAGCGCATCGCCCTCGCCCTGCGCGAGCGCAACGAGGCGCTGGAGGCGGCGGAGGAGATGCGCGCGGCGGTGCTGGACAAGATCTCGCACCGGCTGCGCACCCCGCTGAACACCATCTTCGGCTTCGGCCAGTTGATCGCCGACAGCCGCTTCGGCGAGTTGACCGAAGCCCAGCGCGGCTATGCCGAGGGCATTCTCGAATCGGCCCGCCACCTGCTGGCGACGATCGACGATGTCACCGAGTTGGCGGCGCTGGAGATCGGCTCGCCGCATGATCACGGCGCCGAGTTGTCGCTGGGCGACACGCTGATGCTGACCGGGCGGCTGCTGGAGAAGCGCGCCACCGAGGAGGGGGTCGAGCTGCGGATCGTGGCGCCGGAGTGCGGCTGCGAGGTGGCCTGCGAGGCCGGGCGGTTGCGCCAGATCGTGTTCAACATGACCACCGGCGCGATCAGCCGCTGCCGCGACGGCGGCAGGATCGAGCTGGGGGCGCGGGCGGGCCCGGACGGCGAGGTCGAGATCCGCACCGTGGAGACCTGCCCGGACGGCGCGGCCATCGATCCGGCGGGGGCCGAGGCCACCAGCCTGACCCTGCCCTTCCTTCGCCGCCTGGTGGCGCAGGAAGGCGGCAGCTTCGAGTTGCGCGCCGGCGAGGACGCGGGGACGCTGAGCGCGGTCTGCCGGTTACGCGCGCGAGAGCCCGAGCCCGAACCAGAGCCCGAGCCCGAGCCCGAGCCCGAGCCCGAGTCGACCTGACAGCATCGGGCCGCACAAGGCTCCGGCCGGTATTCGGGGCAGCGTAGGGTGTGCATTCTGCGCACCCTCGCCCCTCGCCCGCTTTATTGCGCCCCTTGGGCCGTGCGCTGACGCGCCCGCCCCGCGGGATGCGCGGGAGGCCCCACCCCCACCCCCTGACACCGCCACGCGCTTCGCCCAATCGTGCGGGTCAATCGGGCGGGTCGATCGGGCGGGTCGATCGGGCGGGCATTCGGGGGTATTTCGGCGGAGGATTTCGCGCTAACAGAGGGGAACCGCAACCGGAACGCCCCACCCGACCCCGCATGCTCTCGCCAGACCGCCCCAGATGCTTCGAGTTTCACCTGGCCGACGAGCGCCACACCGCGCGGCTCGGCGCCGCGCTGGCGCGCCGGCTGGCGCCCGGCGACACGGTGCTGTTGCGCGGCGAGCTGGGGGCCGGGAAATCGGCCCTGGCGCGGGCCGTGATCGGGGCCGCGCTGGGCGACGCAAGCGCCGAGATCCCCTCGCCGAGCTACACCTTGGTCAACATCTACCAGACCGCGCTCGGCCCGGTCTGGCACGCCGATCTCTACCGCCTGACGGGCGCCGCCGAGGAACTGGAGGAGCTCGGGCTGGTCGAGACCATGGGCGCGGCGCTGGTCCTGGTCGAGTGGCCCGAGCGACTCGGCCCGGCGCTGCCGGCGCGCCGCCTCGACATCGCGCTGACAGCACCACGCGCCGGCGGGCGCGATGCGGCGATCACCCTCAACGGACCGGGATGGGACACCGTGGCTGGTCTGCTGGAGGGGTGGCGATGAGCGACGCGCCACGGAGCACGCCGGAGCGCACACCGGCCCGGGATGCGGAGCTTGCCGCCTTTCTCCGCGCTGCCGGCTGGCCTCGGCAAGCCGCCCGGCCGCTGGCCGGCGATGCCTCGAACCGGCGCTATCTGCGGCTGGCGGAAACGGGCCGGGGCGGCGCCGTGCTGATGGACGCACCGCCGGAGAGCGGCGAGGACGTGCGCCGCTTCGTGGCGGTGACCCACTGGCTGCGCCAGCACGGGTTCTCCGCCCCCGCCATCGCCGCCGCCGACACCGCGCGGGGCTTTCTGCTGCTCGAGGACCTCGGCGACGATCTCTACACGCCGCTGCGGGCCC